>CAZTHV010000269.1:0-4936 GCA_964613165.1 uncultured Marmoricola sp. | reverse complement strand
GCTGGCGACCCCGTAGCTGTGGATGCCCAGCTCCTGGCCGCCGGTATTGGCGGCGGTGCGACCCAGGAACGCGCGGTAGGTCGTCACGCTCGGGTACCAGACCGAGTTCTGGCCGCTCCACAGACAGTGCGCCGCGGTGAGCACGACCCGCCGGTGCACCAGTACGCCGCCACAGAAGCTGGAGCCGTTGACGGCCAACTGGACCTGTCCCGGATGGTCGGCGGCCTTGGCCGGCTTGCCGCCGACGATGGCGGCCCGCTGCGGTTGGTACTGCGCCGAGGCGTCCTCCGCGCCGTCGTCGCGCGCCGGTGCGGCGTACCCCGTCGCCGGCACCAGCAGTGTCAGTACCAGGCCAGCGGCTCCCACCAGCGCGAGCACCCGACGCCTGCCACGTGGGCCCTCATGCATTCAGATCCACCCCTCACGGCACCTGAGCCGACAACGTCCCTGCCGCCCGTCCCGGCGGTCCGGGTGGGCGCGCGGCCCGTGTAGTCAAGCAAGTCGACCTAACAGGTCGCTAACACCGCCCGCGTCTCTCACAGCACCTTGGAGAGGAACCGCTGGGTGCGCTCGTGCTGCGGGTTGGCGAGCACCTCACGCGGGTCGCCCTCCTCGACGATCACGCCGTCGTCCATGAAGACCAGCCGGTCGCCGACCTCGCGCGCGAAGCCCATCTCGTGGGTGACCACCATCATGGTCATGCCCTCCTGCGCCAGCTTGCGCATCACGTCGAGCACGTCGCCGACCAGCTCCGGGTCCAGCGCGCTGGTCGGCTCGTCGAAGAGCATCATGTCGGGATCCATCGACAGTGCCCGGGCGATCGCCACCCGCTGCTGCTGACCTCCGGAGAGGTGCGCGGGAAAGGCCGACTCCTTCTCCGCCAGGCCCACCTTGGCGAGGTTGGCCCGGGCGACCTCGACGGCCTCGGCCTTGCTGCGGCTGCGGACCTTCTGCTGGGCGATGCACAGGTTCTGCATCACCGTCATGTGCGGGAAGAGGTTGAAGCTCTGGAAGACGATGCCGATCCGGCTGCGGACGGCGTCCAGGTCGGTCTCCGGGTCGGTGATGTCGATGCCCTCGACCAGGATCGAGCCCGACGTGGGCTCCTCCAGCCGGTTCACGCAGCGCAGCAGTGTGGACTTGCCGGAGCCCGACGGTCCGATCACGCAGACGACCTGGCCCTGGTCGACGTGGAAGTCGATGCCCTTGAGCACCTCGTTGTCGCCGAAGGCCTTGTACAGCGCCCGGACCTCGATGGCCCGCTCGGTCGTGGTGGTCGTCATGCTCGTCCTCTCCCGGAGTCGCTCATCGTCAGCGGGCCCGCTGCTGGCGCTTCTCCAGCCACGCGACCAGGCGGGTGAGCGGGAGGGTGATGATCAGGTAGAGCACCGCGGCCTGGACGAACGAGGTCGAGGTCTGCGCCGTCGGTCCGCTGGTGGTGAAGTCGCGCGCGACCGTGGTCAGCTCGCGCTGCACCGGTTCCATGCCCACGGTGTAGAGCAGCGCGGTGTCCTTGATCAGCAGCACGAACTCGTTGGTCAGCGGCGGGATCACGATCCGGATGGCCTGCGGCAGCGTCACCGAGATCATCGTCTGCGCGCCACTCATCCCCAGCGACCGGGCTGCCTCGGCCTGTCCCTTGGGCACTGCCTGGATGCCGGCCCGCAGCGTCTCGGCCATGTAGGCGCCGGCGACGAGGACCAGCCCCACCAGACCGGCGCCGACGGTGCCGCCCGGGGGCGTCCACTGGAAGGCGATCGGGACACCGAAGGCCATCACGAAGATGACCAGCAGCGAGGGCAGACCACGGAAGAGCTCGATGTAGCCGGTGGCCAGCCAGCGGTAGATGCCGACCGGGGAGAGCTTCATCAGCGCCAGCAGCACGGCCAGCGCCAGGCCGAGCACGAAGGCGATCGCGGTGTAGAGCAGAGTGCGGACGGCGCCGGTGAAGATCAGGTCGTGCCAGTTGTCGCCGAGGCCGTCTCCCCAGAAGTTCGCCCGGACCGCCGGCCAGTCCACGGTCACGACCAGGACGCCGACGATGACGACCAGGAGTGCATAGAGCCCGAGATGAGTGAGCTTGCGCTTGGTAGTCCTCTTCACGCGCATGCTCCTCGACTCGGGGCTCTACGTCAGGCCTGCTGACCCGGTCCTGACCGGAGACTAGTTGCCGGAGGCTAGTTGGTCGAGAAGTACTTGTTGTAGATCTCCTCGTAGTCACCGTCGTCGCGGAGCTTCTTGAGCTGCTCGTTGACCTTGGCGACCAGGGTGGAGCCCTTCTTCATCGCCAGGCCGTACTGCTCGTCGGTGGAGTAGGTCTCCACCACGGCGTACTGGCCGTCCTGGGTGTGATCCAGGTTGACCGGAAGGTCCTGCAGCAGCGCGTCGACCTGGTTGGCCTTGATCGCGGCGAACATCTCGGCGTCGCTGGGGAAGGACACGAGCCGGGCGCCCGTGGCGTTCTCCTCGGCGTAGTTCTTGCCGGTGGTGCCCTGCTGGACGCCGACCTTCTTGCCGGCCAGGTCGGCGATGGTCTTGATCGCGGAGCCGGCCGGGACCAGCAGCGACTGCTCGGAGTCGTAGTAGCCGTCGGAGAAGTCGATGGCCTTCTTCCGGTCCTCGGTGATCGTCATCGCGCTCGCGGCGAGGTCGCACTGACCCGCGTTGAGGGCCTGGCCGCTCTGCAGCGCGTCGAAGGAGGAGTCCTTGATCTGCAGCTTCAGATCGAGGCCGTCGGCGATCTCGCTGACGATGTCGACGTCGAAGCCCTTGAAGCCGCTGTCGGCGGACTTGTCGAAGTCCTCGAACGGCGGGTAGGGGACGTCGGAGCACACCGTCAGGGTCCCGGAGCTGACCAGGCTGAGCCCACTCGCGTCGCTGTCGCTGTCGCTGTTGTTGTCGCTGTCGCCGCAGCCTGCCAGCGCGAGCGCGAGCGCCGAGGACACAGCCATGGCACGGAAAACGTTCTTCGTCATGAACTGCACCCTAGACAGCCGAATCACCGGATACACGCCGCCGAATACAACGAATTGATATTGATCTTGACGCTCACCGGCTGGGGAGCAGACCGAGAGCGTCCAGCCCGGAGGCCGCGGCGGCGGGATCGGCGGTCATCACGTCGACGCACCAGCGCCGGGTGCTCTCCAGGGCGGTCGCATCGACGGCGGCGAGGAGAGCCTCCGGGTCCCTCTCGACCAGCAGGGCCATGGCGTCGTCGCCGTCCCAGGCGGTCCGGGTGGCGAGCAGCAGGTTCACGAAGCCGACGGCGTGATCGTCGCTGACCGCGCCGGTGGCACCGGCCCCACGGATCGGGAGCTCGCGGTCGAGCGCGGCGTCGATGCCCGCCCCGAGGGTGTCGGCGGGCTGGTCCAGGCGCAGGGTCAGCCCGTGCTCGCGCGAGGCCAGCTCGTCCAACGCACTCAGCCAGCCGTGGGACGGCCCGCCGGGCCCCAGCCGGGGCGGCTCTGCGAAGACCCGGACGCCGGACAGCTCCTCCTCCAGGGCGTCCACGGCGGCGCACAGCCGGCGGGCGTTGTGAGCCAGGTCGTCCTCGTCGCGCAGGGTGAACCCGAGGGTGCGCGGCGACAGGGCCGGCGCCCGTCCGGCCCAGATCACGGCGGGCTCGATCGCGCCGGCGCCGCCGGTGATGACGAGGTCGACGAGCAGCGGCTGGTCGTCGAGGGCGGCGACCAGCCCGGCCAGCGCGGTGTCGTCGACGACGAAGGCGCCGAGCAGGCCGGCGTACGGGCCGCGCTCGCGCTCGCGGTAGGCGTCGATCGCCGCGGCGACGGAGGCTGCGGACGGGAGGGAGGCATCGCGAACGTAGCCGCGCAGGTAGGCCGGGACCATGCCTTGATCCTAGGGAGCCTCCGGACAGACCACCGGGGTACCGTGTCTGCTGGAGCCACCCAGGGCTCCGACCACCGTGATGATCAGGGGAAGCCGGTCGAAGTCCGGCGCTGACCCGCAACCGTAGGCCGTAGCAGTGCGGCGAGCCGGAACACCGGACCATCACGTGCGGCTCTCACCGTCGAGGAATACGGGATGGGACTCTTGCCGAGGATTCGCGCTCTTCTACCGTCGCTGCTGCTCGCCGCCTCGTTGGCGGTCGGTCTCGCCGTCGGCCTGCCACCCGCCCCGGCCTCGGCCGCTGCCTGCTCGGGCAGCACCGGGGTGACCGTGGTGGTGCAGTTCCCCGACGGCCACATCGAGGTCGGCTGCGCGCCGGGAGACCCGTCCTCGGGACTGGCCGCGCTGAAGGGCGCGGGCTTCGACTATGCGTTCGTGCCGAACCAGCCGGGCGCGGTCTGCAAGATCGACGGAGCGCCGGCGTCCGGTCCGTGCTGGCAGCCGCCGAACAGCTGGTCCTACTGGTACGCCGCGCGCGGCGGCTCATGGGACTTCAGCAACTATGGCGCCGGCAACCGCGACCCGAAGCCGGGCACCGTCGAGGGCTGGGTCTTCGGCACCGACGACAAGCCCGGCATGGCACCGCCGGCGGCCGTCCCCGCGCCGACGACCCGGCCGGGCTCGCCGAGCCCGAAGCCGAAGCCGACCAAGAAGCCGGCGCGGAAGCCGGCAAAGCCGGCCCAGTCCGCCTCGACGGCTGTGGCGGCGCCCGGAGCGAGCTCCAGCGTGAGCCCCGGCGTGAGCGCGTCGGCCGTGCCGAGCGCGAGCCGGAGCGCGAGTCCGAGCGCCGCGTCGCAATCCTCCGAGAGTCCGTCCCAGGCCGCATCCCAGCATCCATCCCAGAGCCCGGCCGGCGGTCCGACGACGACCGGCGACCTGGTGGGCGCCAGCGGGCCGGCGTCGGCGGAGGCGTCGCCCTCCGGTGGGCTCTCCTGGGGCTGGGGCGTCGGGCTGGTCACCCTGCTCGCCCTGGCCGGTGCCGTGGCCGCGGTCGTCCGGCGGAAGGCCTGAGCGGCGATGCGGAGCC
>CAZTHV010000268.1:319-4964 GCA_964613165.1 uncultured Marmoricola sp. | reverse complement strand
GGGCTGTCGCTGCTCACGATCCCCTTCCCAGGAGACCCCTAAGTGCCCTGGAACCGTCGGTTGCTGGCTCTCGCCGCTACCCCTGCCTCCGTGCGCATGGCACGGGACTGGGTGGTGCAGATGTTCGAGGAGATCGGGCGTCCCGAGCTGGCCGACAGCGCCCGCCTCGCCGTCTCCGAGCTGGTCACCAACGCCATCCTGCATGCCGAGCCGCCGGTGACCGTCCGGGTCCGCGGCACCGTCGAGAACCCTCGCGTCGAAGTCTCCGACCACTCGGTGATTCCACCGCAGCGCCGACGGCCCGGCGAGGTCGCCGACGGCCTGATCAGCTTCGGGCGCGGGCTGGACCTGGTGGCCAGCTACTCGCGCACCTGGGGCTCGGACATCGTCAGCACCGACAGCGGCAAGGTGGTCTGGTTCGAGCCGAGCCCGATGCCGCACGAGCCCGTCGAGGGGCAGCTCTTCGACATCGACGCGGCGCTCGCCGAACTGGGCGAGCCGACACCGGACTCCGACGGCATGGTGACCATTCGTCTGCTGGGCATGCCGATCCGGCTGTTCTCCCAGCTGCGCCTGCACTTCGCCGAGTGCAGCCGCGAGGCCCGGCTGCTCGCCCTCAGCGATCCCGAGCGCTACCCCCTCGAGGTCGAGCTGACCAAGACCTGCTTGCGGATCGAGCAGGAGCGCCGGATGGTCTCCGGCATCGAGACGCTCGACAAGGCCATACTCGAGGGGTACGACGTGATCGACCTCGACTACGTAGTGCCGCCCACCGCCCCCGCGACCATGTCCCGACTCGTCCATCAGCTCGACGCCCTCTACCAGCGCTACGACGACGAGCCGCTGTTCAGCGTGCGACCCTCCGCGCTGCTGGTCGAGCTGCAGCGGTGGTACCTCGGCGAATTCGACCGGCAGACCACGGGCGGGGCTCCGCTTCGCTGGGACGGCCCGCTGGATCTGTAGAGGCTGGCGGGGTCAGTTCGTGCGGTGCTGGTGCGACCGGCATGCAAATGTCGCGCCTGGGATCGCCGGTGCGTGCCTGCGCCACAGCCGCAACATTCGCATGCTGCGCGGTGCTGCAGACAGGCTCACCCCCACCCCCACTCATGCAGCTGCCGGTCGTCGATGCCGAAGAAGTGGGCCAGCTCGTGGACGACGGTGATGCTCACCTCGTGGCGCAGCTCGTCGGCGTCGCGGCACATCCGGGTGAGCGGGCCGCGGAAGACGAAGACCTGGTCGGGCGGATAGAAGGTGTAGGTGCTGCCGCGCTCAGTGATCGGTGTGCCGACGTACAGGCCGAGGAGGTCCGGCTCGTGCTCCGGGGGCTCCTCCTCGATCAGGATGACGACGTTGTCCAGCAGGGCCGTCAGGCGCGGCGGAATCTCGTCCAGGGCATCGGCCACCAGGTCCTCGAAGTCCTCCGCACTGAGCTCCACGCAGCCAGTATGCTGGGCCGCGGTCGCCGGAGGTCCGGGCGACCCGGGCCCCCATCGTCTAGCGGCCTAGGACCCCGCCCTTTCACGGCGGTAGCACGGGTTCGAATCCCGTTGGGGGTGCGGTTGGGATGCCGATTGGGAAGCGCGCGCTCCATGCGTTAGCATTCCGTGGCTCATGAAATAGAGCAGAACGAGGCCCCGTAGCGCAGTTGGTTAGCGCGCCGCCCTGTCACGGCGGAGGCCGCGGGTTCGAGTCCCGTCGGGGTCGCTCTCTCGTAGCCCTTCCCATTACGGGAGGGGCTACGGTCGTTTCCGGTCCATGCCGCGCGGGTACGACGGGCAGGTACGGCGGAGAAGGGGGATCGCTTGGACCGGCTCGACCGTACGCCGGTGCTGCTCGGTCGGGACGCGGAGCTGAGCACCATCGAGCGAGTGCTGTCGTCGGGGATCGCGGGCCAGGGCGGGACCGTGATCATCGGCGGAGAGGCCGGCATCGGCAAGTCCACCCTGCTGGCCGCGGCCCGGGACCACGCCGGCAGCCTGGGGTACGCCGTGCTGCCGGCCACCGGCAGCCGGGAGGACGCCACCGAGGTGCACACCGTCGCGCGGCAGTGGTTCGCTCCCCTTGCCTCTGCCTCCTCGCGGGGCACGCCGCCCTTCGACGGCCCGGCGACGGCGCTGGTCGACCTGGTCGCCGGCGACGACGAGGGACTGGCCGGGGACCAGAGCGCGATGGTCCTCGGCTGCGCCTGGGCCCTGGAAGGACTGCGCGAGAACGGGCCGGTCCTGCTGCTCGTCGACGACGCGCAGTGGATCGACGAGGCATCCCGGACACTGCTGGGCGCCGTCTCGGCACGGGCGGCGGAGCTCGGCGTGGTGCTCATGTCCGCCGTACGGACCACGGAGCCGGTCGGCCGGGACGGATCGGTCGCGCTCACGCTGAGCCGCTGGGACGCCGCGGCCGTGTCCCGGCGACTGTCCCAGCACCTCGACCGCGAGGTCTCCGCGGAGCCCTGCCTGGTGCTCCACGCTGCCACTGGAGGCGTGCCCTTCGCGGTCGAGGAGTCGGTGACCTCGCTGCCGTCCGAGGCGACGGACGAGGAGGTGGTGGCCGCCTTCCGCGCCCGGTACGCCCGCGGCATGCAGCGCGACGTGGTCGATCGGATCGACGACCTCTCCGCAGAGGCGCGGGCCGTGGCCACCGCGGTCGCCGTCATCGGCCCCGAGCGGGCCGGCCTGCGCTCGGCGGCAGCCGTCGCCGAGGTGCCGGGGGGACGGATCGTCGCGCTGGTCGACGAGCTCACCCGGGTTCGGATCCTCGCCGAGGGCCAGGAGCCGCTACGGATCATCCATCCCCTGGTGGAGCAGGCGATCGCGGAGGCGGTCGGCGAGGCTACGCTCTCGGTGTTCCATGCCCGCGCCCTCGACGTACTGCTCGAGGCCGGATATCACGCCGTCGACCTCGCCGGGCATGCCCGCAGGGCACCGGCGCGCGGCCGGCCCGACGTGGTCGAGGTGCTGGCGCGCGCGGCCGGCGACGCCCTCCAGCGCGGCGCTCCGGCGACTGCGGTCGTCCTGCTGGACCGGGCCCTGCGCGAGCCGCCGCCACGGGAGCAGGAGGTCGGGCTGCTGCGCCGATGCGCGACCGCCCGGATCCGGGCCAACGACGTTGCCGGCGGAGTCGAGCAGTACCGCATGGCGCTCGCTCACCTCGACGACCCGGCCGAGCAGGTCGAGGTGCTGATCGAGCTGGCCGACGCTCTGGTCTTCGCCGGGGAGCCGGCCGAGGCCGCCGACGCCTTCGAACGGGCCCGGGCCGTCCTCGACGAGCACGGCTTCGACTCGAGAGCGCCGCTGCGGCGCAAGCTCCTGGCGCACATCGCTCCCAACCAGGCGCTGCTCAACGCCAGCTGGCAGCAGGACATCTGGACGGCGGTGACCGCCGCACTCGCCGACGACCCCGGACAGGACACGTACGCCGACCGGCTGCTCTACGTCACCGCGGCGCTCGGCGTCATGTTCACCTCCGGCAGCAGGGAGGACGCGCTCCGGCTGGTGCGCCGCGGACTGGGCGGCACCAGGCTTGCGCGCGAGGAGACGGCCGACAGCACAGTGCTCTTCGCCGCGGCCGGCGTACTCGTCTGGGCCGACCAGTACGCCGAGGACCGTGCGCTCATGGACGCCGCGCTCGCCGATGCCAGGCTGCGCGGAAGCGTGCTCGGGCATGCCACCGCGCTCTACTGCCGGGGATGCAGCTGGTACCTCCAGGGCGTGCCGACCCGGGCAGTCGCCGACCTCCGCGCCGCGGTCGAGGCCCAGAGCCTCGGCTGGTCGCAGTACCTCGGTCCGGCGCAGGGCATCCTGCTGCTCAGCCTGCTGGACCTCGGCGAGGTCGAGCAGGCGCGCGCCGAGCTCGCCGCGATCGACCGATCGGGAGCAGCCGGGAGCCTGCAGGGTCTCTACATCGCCGAGGCGGTCGGCGAGCTCGCACTGCTGGACGGCGACCTGGAGCGAGCGAGCGCCGAGCTGCTCGAGGCGGAGCGACTGCGCTCCACCCTGCTGCCCAACCCTGCCGGCAGCGACTCATGGCTGCGGGCCGTCCGGGTGCTGCGCGCCGCGGGGGACGAGCCGGCGGCACGCAAGGTACTGGCCAGCGTGCGCGCGGCCGGACGCAGCTGGGGCTCACCACGTGCGCTGGGGCTGATGGCCCGCGCGGAGTCGTGGTTCGCCGAGGAGACCGCCGCTCGGCAGGCGGCCGTGGAGCGGTCGGTCGAGTTGCTGCGCGAGGCCGACAGCCGGCTGGAGCTGGCCCGGTCGCTGTTGATGCTGCACCGGCTTCCGGCCGCACTGGAGGCCGCCGACCTCGCCCGCTCGGCGGGCGCCACTCCCCTGCTCCAGCGAGCCGAGCGGCTGGTCGCGAGCCTCGGCGGCTCGACCGCCGCCGCCGCACCGGCGAGCCAGCGGCTGACGCCCGCCGAGCTGCGCGTGGTGGAGCTGGCGGTCACCGGGATGACCAACCGGCAGATCGCGGCCGCCCTCTTCGTCACCGTCAAGGCGGTCGAATGGCACCTGACCCGCGTCTACCAGAAGCTGGACGTCACCGGCCGCAGTCAGCTGCACGCCGTACTCGGCTCCTGAGGCGAGCCGCTCCCGCGGGTGTCATGGTCGGGGCGCCCGCCGAGCATGCATATGTTGCGGGAGGTACGCCG
>CAZTHV010000268.1:0-309 GCA_964613165.1 uncultured Marmoricola sp. | reverse complement strand
CGTCACCTCCGCCACATTCGCATGTTCGGCGGAACTGGCGGAGGCCCGATACCCGGTGCGGTGCCCCTGCCGTCCGCCTGACGAGGGTCGTCCCCGCTCGAGGGTGCCGACCGACATGCATATGTGTCGGGTGGGGCGGGGGATCGGCGGTCGCGTCCCAGCCGCCACATTCGCATGTTCGACGGCACTCCCCCGGACCCAGCCCGGCGAAAGGCCGGGTCAGACCGGGGTGAGGGGGAGGGAGTGCCGCGGCTGGAAGGTCCAGGCGGCGCCGGTGCTCACCCCGGTGACGGCGACCTCGTCGAAGAC
>CAZTHV010000267.1:0-4974 GCA_964613165.1 uncultured Marmoricola sp. | reverse complement strand
GCTCGCGCGCCAGCACCGCGGTCTCCTCGCTCCACACCAACGCCGCGTGGACGCCCTCCACCTTGTTGGCCGCGATCTGCTCGCCGTTGCCGGACCCGCCGATCACCACGCCGAGGCTGCCCGGGTCGGCCACCACTCCCTCACCTGCGCGCAGGCAGAAGACCGGGTAGTCGTCCAGTGCGTCGTAGACATGGGGGCCATGGTCCACCGGCTCGTGGCCCTGCTCGCGGAGCCAGGAGACGAGGTGCTCCTTGAGCTCGAGGCCGGCATGGTCGGAACCGAGGTGCACGCGCATGGGCACAGCCTCTCAGCCGGCATCCGCCGACGGCACCCCCGGTCCGTCACCGGGGGCTGGAGCGGTCCATCAGCGTCGTCGACATCGCCGCGCGCAGCGCGACCGGCCGCGGCGCCCAGTCGTGCACGACCGCGGTCCTGGCCAGCAGGTCGTGCAGCGCGCGTCGGTCCCGCTGGAGCAGCAGCACCACGATCCCGGCGCCGGCGAGCACGATGCTCAGTGGCCAGGTCACCGTTCGGACGAAGGCCGGCCAGGGCGTCATGGCCGTGCCGTCCCAGCGCACGACCCGCAGCCCGACCAGCGCCTTGCCCGGCGTGCGTCCCGCGATCTCCAGGCTGAAGAAGGAGTAGCAGAACGCGATGAACGCGAATGCCGGCAGCCACCACCAGCCCCGGTCGGTGTCGATCTGCCAGTCGAAGAGCCGGGAGGTGAGGTAGTCGGTCCCGGCAAGGACCAGCGTCGATCCGGCCGAGAGCAGCCACAGGTCCGCGATCACCGCGACGAGTCTCGGCACCGCGCCGGCGTACCGGCCGCTCACGTCCAGCGAGCCGTCGCGCAACCGCGGGGCCTCCGGGCGCAGGCCGGGCGGCGCGAACGCCCACTCCAGGCGACGCCGCCGGAGCAGCCGGTCGACGACGAAGCCGGCGAGCAGGTCGAGGCCGACCAGCTGGCGGCGCAGCGAGTCGAGGGCGGAGCCCGCGAAGCGGCTGGTGCTCTGCTCCACGATCTCGGGCACGCCGGACCGGCGGACCAGCGCCTCGACGTCGACCCGCGCCAGGAGGGCATCCACGTCCACCCGCGCCATCAACCGGTCCACGTCGACCCGGTCCAACAGCGCCTCGACGTCGATCCGATCCAACAGCGCGTTCACGTCGACGCCGTCCAGAACCGCGTTGGTGTCGATGCTCTCCAGCACACCGTCCGCCACTCTGCCGGTGATCCGGCCGAGGAAGGCGCCCGGGTCCGGTGGGCTCACCATGGGGTCACCATGGCCGCATCATCGCACCGTCGGGGCCCCAATGCCCTAGTGTTCCCGGTGGGGCGCAGCCGCCGGAGCGGCGCCACCACCCTCCGGGAAGGAAGTGCGGCCATGAGCAGTCCCGAGTCGAGCACGACCGTGGTCGTGGTGGAGCCCGTCCCGAGCCTCCCCGCCGCGGCCTACGTGATCAACGGCCTCGCCACGCTGGCACTGGGCATCATGGTCCTGGTCTGGCCCAAGGCCACGCTGGCCGTGGTCGCCGTCCTCTTCGGCATCCATCTGCTCTTCCTCGGCATCAGCACCTTCGCCGGCGCCTTCGGCTCGCAGCGCCACCCGGCCCTCCGGGTCCTGCTCGGCCTGCTCGGCGCCTACCTGATCGTCGCCGGCATCATCTGCATCCTGCATCCGTTCACCTCGCTGAAGGTGCTGATCGTGCTGACCGCGATCGGCTGGATCGCCTCGGCGATCGGCGACTTCGCGATCGGCGCCCGCCGGGAGGGGAGCGCCCGCTGGGGCTCCTGGCTGCTCGGCGTGGTCGGCCTCGCCGGCGCGGCCGTGCTGCTGATCTGGCCGAAGCTCTCCCTCCTCACCCTGGTCACCTTCGCGGGCATCGTGCTGATCGCGTGGGGTGTCTTCCTGCTGATCGCCGCGTGGGCGCGCAGCCGAGCCACGGCCTGATCACCGGACCGAGGACCGCGGTCAGATGTCCGGGGACACCGCCGTCCTGCTCGGCATCCTCGGCGCGCTGCTCGCGGTCGCGTCGTTCTCCGCGAAGGTCCTGGCCCTGGGCGTCATCCCCGGCAACCGCCGGCCGTCGACCGGGGTCGCCTGGCTGCTGCTGGTCCTGCTCAGCCCGGTCATCGGCCTGGTCGCCTTCGGCTTCCTCGGCTCGGCCCGGGTCGGGCGGCGGCGCCATCTCGAGCAGCTCGAGGTCAACCGGCGGATCGCCGAGCGTGCCGATCGGCTGCCCCGCAGCGAGGAGCAGCTGAGCGCCCCGGTCCGATCGGTGGTGACGCTCAACCGCGAGCTCGGCGCCTTCCCGCTGGTGGGAGACAGCCAGGTGCTGCTGATCGAGGAGTACGACGAGCAGATCCGGGCGATGACGACCGCGGTGGAGGCCGCCACCGACTACGTCCACGTCGAGTTCTACATCGCCGCCTGGGACGAGGTGACCGCGCCGTTCTTCGAGGCGCTGGTCGCCGCGACCGAGCGCGGTGTGCGGGTCCGGCTCCTCTTCGACCACCTGGGGTCTCGCGGCATCCCCGGCTACAAGGACTTTCGCGCCCGACTGGCGACGACGTCGATCGAATGGCACCCGATGCTGCCGATCATGCCGCTGAAGCGACGCTTCCGCCGGCCCGACCTGCGCAACCACCGCAAGCTGCTGGTGGTCGACGGCCGGGTCGGCTTCACCGGGTCGCAGAATCTCGTCGAGCCGAGCTACAACAAGCCGGCCCATCAGAAGGTCGGGCGGAAGTGGGTCGAGCTGGTCGTCCGGCTGGAGGGACGGATCGTGGCCGAGCTGGCCGCGGTCTTCAGCTCCGACTGGTACTTCGAGACCCAGGAGCTGCTGGAGGTCGGCCCCGGTCCCGCTCCGGGAGAGCCGGCGCCGGGAGCGATCGCCGGCGTGAGCGCCCAGGTGGTGCCGAGCGGCCCGGGATTCGCGACCGAGAACAACCTGAGGATGTTCACCACGCTGCTCTACGCCGCGACCGAGCGGATCTCGCTGACCAGCCCCTACTTCGTGCCCGACGAGTCGCTGCTGTACGCCGTGACGACGGCCGCCCAGCGTGGCGTGGCGGTGGAGCTCTTCGTCAGCGAGCAGGCCGACCAGTTCATGGTCGGGCACGCGCAGGCGTCGTACTACCAGGCGCTGCTGGAGGCCGGGGTCGAGATCTACCTCTACCCCGCTCCCCTGGTCCTGCACTCCAAGCACTTCACCATCGACGACACCGTCGCGGTGATCGGCTCCAGCAACATGGACATGCGCTCCTTCGCCCTCAACTACGAGATCTCGCTGATGCTGCTGGGCCCGGAGATCGTCGCCGCCACCCGCCGGGTCGAGGACCACTACCGGGTGCTCTCCCGGCGCCTGACCGCGGAGGAGTGGTCGCGGCGGCCGTCGCGGACCCGGTACGTCGACAACGTCATGCGGCTGACCTCCGCGCTCCAGTGAGGCCCGCGATGAGCATCAAGGACGTCCGCGACCGCCTCCAGCCGTACGTCGACATCTACCGGGAGACCAAGGCCTGGTTCCTCACCGTGCGGCCCGACGATCCCCTCATCGTCCGCTGCCTCCGCGAGCTGCTCACCGTCGACACCCGCGACCGGATCCTGATGCTGGCCGGCCAGGGCTTCATCGCGGTGATCCCGGCGGTGATCATCCTGGCGACGCTGCTGTCCGCCGCGGACGGGGCGGCGGTCGCCGACTACGTGATCCGCCGCTACGGCATCACCGGCGACGTCGCGGACTCGGTGCGCAATCTCTTCGCCCGGCCGCCGGACGCCACCGGATCCATCAGCCTGATCAGCATCGCCATCGTGCTCATGTCGGTGAACAGCTACGGCCGCTCGATCCGTCGGACGATGGAGCGAGCCTGGAGCCTGCCGTCCGCCGGCTTCCGCGGCGCCGTCTACGGCCTGCTCGGCGTGGCGCTCCTGGTGACCACGAATGCGCTGGTCGGCTGGACCTGGGCGGTCACCGAGGACCGCAGTGGGCTGCTCGTGGCGACCGCCGCCACCGTGGCAGTGGGGTCGGCCGGCTGGCTGGCCCTCCTGCTGCTCTTCCTGGCCCGCCGCCACGACTGGCGGACGCTCATCCCCGGCGCCCTCTTCGGCGGCGCCGCGCAGATGATCGCCGCGTGGAGCATGGCGGTCTACCTGCCCTACGCACTCAACCGCAACGCCGAGCGCTACGGGATCATCGGGATCTCCATCGCGATGGTCACCTGGATGCTGATCGTGGCCACCGTCGTCGTCTGCGTCAGCGTCTTCAGCGCCGAGGCGGCCCGCAGTCTCGAACGGCGCGGTCACCAGCCGGGGCCGGAGCGGCAGGCCTGACCACGCCTCAGCCCAGTCGGGCCAGCTCCTCCTCGACCACAGCAGGGTCGAGCTTGACGAACACCGGGGCCGGCTTGCCGACCGGCGTACCGGGGACGATCGGGGTCCGCTCCCAGCGGGCGATGCCGGTGTAGTCGCCGGTGAGGATCGGGTAGCCGGCGCCGCCGTCGAGGTCCTCGACCTCGACCAGCTCGGGCATCGGCTGGATCGCACCCAAGCCGCCGAGGACGCGGTCGACGTCGTTGGCCGAGAACGGCAGGAACGGCGAGAGGATCACGTTGAGGTCGGCCACGCACTGGGCGACGACGTGCAGGATCGTGGCCAGCCGGTCGCGCTGGTCCTCGCCCTTGAGCTTCCACGGCTCGGAGTCCGAGACGTAGCGGTTCACCTCGGCCACGGCCCGCATCGCCTCGCCGATGGCGGCCTTCTGCCGGTGCCGGCCGATCAGGTCGCCCACGGTGCCGAAGGCGGCCTGGACCTCGTCGAGGAGCGCCTGGTCCTCGACGGTCAGCTGCCCGGCCACGGGGATGCTGCCGAAGCCCTTGGCGATCAGCGTCGCGGTGCGGTTGACCAGGTTGCCCCAGCTCGCCACCAGCTCGTCGTTGGTACGCCGGACGAACTCGGCCCAGGTGAAGTCGGC
>CAZTHV010000266.1:244-4985 GCA_964613165.1 uncultured Marmoricola sp. | reverse complement strand
TGATGATCCCGTCCTTGACGTAGACCTTCCACGAGCACGACCCGGTGCAGTTCACGCCGTGCGTGGAGCGGACGACCTTGTCGTGGCTCCACCGGTCCCGGTAGAAGACGTCGCCCTCACGGCCGCCCTGTCGCTCGATGGTGCGCAGGTCTTGGGAGACCTTGGCCTTGGTGAAGAAGCGCCGGGTGCCCACCAGGGCGTCGATCAGAGGACTGTCCAGACCGGGGCTCTGGCCGCGCTTCTCGGCAGGACGCTGCGTGGTGTCGGTCACTGGATGCTCCCGGTCTGCTCGGCGGTACGACGGACGACGGTCAGGGTCAGCACCAGGGTGAGGATGGCGGTGACGGCGAGCAGCCACAGGCCCCAGTGGTAGGAGTCGGTCAGGCCGTAGACGTAGCCCATCAGCAGGGGTGGAACGAAGCCGCCGAAGCCACCGGCGGCGCCGACCAGGCCGGTCACGCCGCCGACCATCGCCGGCTCGGTGGTCTGCGCGATCAGCGCGAAGGTGGCGCCGCTGCCGGCGCCGAGCGCCGCGGCCATGGTCAGGAAGACCAGCGCGCCCGCGGTGTCCACCGGCGGGTCGGCGATCGCCGCCGCGGCCAGGATGGTCACCAGCACGTAGCTGGCGGCCAGCACCGGCACCGGGTCGAACCGGTCGGAGAGCCAGCCGCCGATGGGACGCAGGATCACCGCGACCACGACGAAGCCGGCCATCCGGTTGGCGGCGTCGGCCGGGGTGAGGTCGTAGGCGTTGCGCAGGAAGGCCGGTAGGTAGACCGAGAACGCGACGTAGCCGCCGAACGAGACGGCGTACAGGATGCACGCCTGCCAGGTGATCGGCTGGACTGCGGCATTGCGCACCCGGGCGGCCAGGCCGGTCGTGGGCACGACCCGGCCGGGCGCGTCGCGCAGCACCAGCCAGGAGATGACGGCGTAGGCCGCGAGCACGACCGCGACGATGAGGAACGGTGCCTTCTCGCCCTGGTTGGTGAAGAGCGGGACCGTGGTCAGCGCGCTGATCGCCGTGCCGCCCATGCCCGCGCCGAAGATGCCGACCGCGAGGCCGCGTCGCTCGGGCGGGAACCAGGCGTTGACGAACGGGACGCCGACGGCGAACGCAGTGCCGGCGATCCCGAGGAAGAAGCCGCCGACCAGGATCAGGGCATAGGAGTCCAGGGCGACGAAGGCCAGGAAGAGCACCGGGAGGATCGTGATCGCCGAGATCAGCGGGAACATGATCCGCCCGCCGTACCGGTCGGTGAGCGCACCGACGACGATGCGGCCCAGCGAGCCGACCACCACCGGGACCGCCACCATCAGCGAGATGTCGGCCTCGCTCAGCCCGCCGAGGCGGCCCTCCGCGCGGTAGAGCGGTCCGAGCGGGCTGATCAGCGCCCACGCCCAGAAGTTCACCGCGAAGCCGAGCGTCGCGATGACCAGCATCAGCATCGGCGAGCCGGGCCGACCGGCCGGCGCCGTGTCTCGGCCGTCCTGGATGTCCTTGGTCGTCGCCACGGTGGCCTCCTGATCGGGCTAGCTGCCTGGTCGGAGTCGGATGTGAATCCCGACGAAAGTGACGCTAGTACGATTGGAACCGTGAAAAACAGTGGGCGCGGCCGTCAGCTCACCCAGGCGCAGGAGCAGGTGCTCCGGGTTCTGGTCGACCAGCCCGACCTCGTCGGCGTCGAGGCGGTGGCCCGGCACCTGGGCAAGCACACCAACACGGTCCGCGAACAGCTCACCGCGCTGGTCGCGGCCGGCCTGGCCGAGCGGCACCGCTCACCGAGCCAGGGCCGCGGGCGCCCGGCCTGGCTCTACGGCGCCGTCCAGACCGCCCGCATGGACGACAACGCCGAGCTGGCCGCGGCGCTGGCCTGGCGGATAGCCCACCACGAGGACGATCCCGCCGAGTCGGCGAAGTCGGCCGGACGGCATTGGGGACGCACCCTGGCCGCGGAGCGGGCCCTGTCCAGGCAGCCCGACGCCCGTGGGGCACGCCGGCAGGTCATCGCGGTCTTCGACGAGCTCGGCTATCACCCGGAGGCCGACGGCGGGCTCGACCGGATCACCCTGCGGCGCTGCCCGCTGCTCCAGGTCGCCAGCGTGATCCCCGAGGTGGTCTGCGCGGTCCATCTCGGCATGGCCGAGGAGCTGGCCGAGATCGCCGGCGAGGACCCGGCACGGGTCAGCCTGCGCCCCTTCGTCGCCCCTGGCTCGTGCCTGCTGCGACTGCACGGCCCAGCGGCGAGCTAAGGGAGTGGGCGGCCTGCTGGCTGTCCTGGATGGCCCAGCGGCGAGCTGGGGGAGTGGGCGGCCTGCTGGCTGTTCTGGATGGCCCAGCGGCGAGCTGGGGGAGTGGGCGGTCTGCTGGCTGTTCTGGATGGCCCAGCGGCGAGCTGGGGGAGTGGGCGGCCTGCTGGCTGTCCTGGATGGCCCAGCGGCGCTCGTCTGAGCCTGCCCGGCCTCCCACCTAGAACGGGGGGCGGCCGGTCCCGGTGATCCGGAGACGGCCCCAGGGGTCCCTGTCCGAGAGGCGGCCCTCGGCGTGGCCGTGCTCGGTCCGCAGGGTCACCTTCGTCCCGGAGCCGTGCCGCTCGTCGAGGGCAGCGTTGGCGGCGATCCGGCCGTACCAGTGAAAGCGGCCGTCGATCGGCTCGACGTGGCCGCGCAGCCGGACAGCCACCTCGACGGCGCTGCCCGGGTCCCCGGCGGACTCGACGACCGCCGGGCCGTCGTACTCCTCACCGGGTGCGTGGCCCAGCAGCTCCTCGGCGGCGTTCTCGCTCATCCGCGTCTCCGCTCCGAGATCAGCTCCAGCCGGCCCGAGTCGCCGATCTGCACGCCGTTGTCCAGGGCGAAGCCGTTGAAGGCGTGCCAGATGAACGAGGCCAGGTAGTCGGCCGCCGCGGGGCGGCTCATCACGTTGCGGCGCAGCCACCACTCGCCGACCGAGAGACCGAGCCCGACGACGCCGTGGGCCCATGCCTCCGCGCCGCCGGCGTCCAGACCCATCCCGCGCAGGGTGTCGCCGAAGACCCGGGCGAAGGCGGCGGCGATCCGCTCCTTGCCGTCGCTCAGCGGGTCGGTGCTGCGGTGCTCGGTGAGCAGCAGGAAGACCTGCGGGTGCTCCTGGAGGAACTCCAGGTAGACGTCGGAGCCGCGGTAGACCTTGTCCCGGATCGGGATGTCGTCGTCGAGCAGCACCTCCATCAGCGCGGAGAGCACCCGGTCGGCGCCCCACTGGCCGACGGCTCGATAGAGATCGTCCTTGTCGGCGAAGTAGCGGTAGAGCACCGGTCGGCTCACCCCGGCGGTCTCGGCGATCTGGGCGATCGAGGCGGTGGTGCCGAAGCGGTCGATCGCGGCGACCGCCGCGGCTACGAGCTCGGCCCGCCGGGACTCGCGGTGGTCGACCCAGCGCGTGGCGCGCCCGTCGACACGATCGGCGTCGTGGGACTGAGATTGCCCGGGGACATCGGTCCCGGAGTGCTTGACGGCCTTGGTCACGTGAGCCATCCTAGCAGGGGTAGATGTTACCGACAGTAACGGATAAGAGGGAGTCAGCGTGACCACCACGATGCCCGACCGCGACACCAGTGTCGTCGAACGACTGCTGAGGTCCTCGGTCAAGCAGTCCTACGACCCCGAGATCGACATCGACTGGGAGGCCCCGGAGGTTCCGGGGCTGTGGTGGATGCAGCCGGAGCGGATGTCGCTCTACGGCACCCACCTGTGGGACCGGCTCACCGAGGAGCAGCGCATCGAGCTGTCCAAGCACGAGGTCTCCTCGATCGCGAGCGTCGGGCTGTGGTTCGAGATCATCTTGATGCAGCTGCTGCTCAAGGACGTCTACCGCAGCGATCCGCGCTCGCCCCGGACGCACTTCACCCTCACCGAGATCGCCGACGAGTGCCGGCACTCGATGATGTTCGGCAAGGCGATCGGGCGCTTCGGCGTGCCGGCGTACGGGCCGCGCGAGCAGTTCAACAAGCTGGCCCGGATCTACCCGACGATCTCCCGTGGGGCCGGCGCATTCGCCTCGATCCTGATCGGCGAGGAGCCGGTGGATCGGTGGCAGCGCGACATGCTGAACGACGATCGGATCCAGCCGCTGGTGCGGATGGTGATGCGCATTCACGTCCTGGAGGAGTCCCGGCACGTCACCTTCGCCCGCGACGAGCTGGAGAAGTCGGTTCGGAGCATGGGCAGGGCCGAGCGGCTGTGGCACCAGACCCTCACCGCGCATGGTGCCTTCGTGATGATGCGCTCACTGGTCCACCCCGACGTCTACAAGTCCGTGGGCATCGATCCGGCCGAGGGGCGCCGGACCGCGCTGGCCAACCCGCACTACCGGGAGACCATCGCGTGGATGGGCGAGAAGGTGATGCCCTACCTGGAGGAGCAGGGCATGATCGGCGGCAGCCAGAACCGGAAGGCCTGGCGGGCGTCGTTCCTGCTGCGCTGAGCGCGGCCGGCCCTTATCCTCGGGGCTGCCTCAACAGGTCGTCCTGGCCTGGGCCGCGGCGCGGGTGACCGCGGCCTGCTGTCCGGGCAGGTTCTTCTTCTGTGCCTTCTTCGCCCTCTTCAGTGCCTTCTTCGCCTTCTTCAGCTTCTGAGCGCTGGCCTTCTTCGCCTTCTTCGCCTTCTTGGCCTTGGCCTTGGCCTTCTTGGCTTTCGCCTTCGCCTTCGCCTTCGCCTTGGCCTTCGCCTTCGCCTTGGCCTTCGCCTTCGCCTTGGCCTT
>CAZTHV010000266.1:0-234 GCA_964613165.1 uncultured Marmoricola sp. | reverse complement strand
TTCGCGTCCGTCCCGGTGAATCCGGCCTGTCGGGCGCCCAGGAGGGCCAGCTGGGTGATGGCGCCACTGATCGCCGGCGCGCCCACGCGCGTGTAGACCGTCGGGTAGCCCGTCAGCGCACACTGCTTGCCCCAGCTGACCAGGCCGACGACCCGGCGGACACCACCGGCGGCCGTGACGACCAACGGGCCGCCACTGTCCCCTTGACACGTCCCGGAGCCTC
The DNA here is from genome assembly GCA_964613165.1 of uncultured Marmoricola sp. Lineage (GTDB taxonomy): Bacteria > Actinomycetota > Actinomycetes > Propionibacteriales > Nocardioidaceae > Marmoricola. The sequence goes on along the minus strand of CAZTHV010000266.1, from coordinate 11 downwards.
CGGCCACGAAT
>CAZTHV010000265.1:2185-5027 GCA_964613165.1 uncultured Marmoricola sp. | reverse complement strand
CGCGGCGCATGGGCGAGCGATGCCCCCACTCCCCGTTGCACGCCACCGGGTGGCTGCAGGGCTGGCGGCTCACCTTCGGTGGCGAGGAGCACGGGTGGGACGGCGCTCTGGCCACCATCGTGCAGGACCCGTTCGAGCAGGTCTTCGTCGCGATCTACGACGTCACCGAGGACGACGCGGCCGGCCTGGACGGCTGGGAGTCGGCGGACACCGGCCTCTTCCGGCGTACCAAGGTGCGGGTCTCCACGCTGACCGAGGAGCTGGTCGCCTGGGTCTACGTGCTGGACGCCTTCGAGGGCGGCCTCCCCTCGGCGACCTACCTCGGTGTGCTGGCCGAGGCGGCCGAGGCAGCGGACGCCCCGGCGGACTACGTCGCCGCGCTGCGGCAGCGGCCCTGCCGCAGCACCTTCGGCGGCTGAGCGCGCCTAGGATCAGGCCTCGTGAGCACAGCAGCCGAAGCAGCAGCCGTCGCGGCCCGCGTCCTCGCCGAGCGGACCGGCGTCGAGCGGCACGACGTCGCCCTCGTGCTCGGCTCGGGCTGGCTGGCCGCCGTGGACGCTCTGGGCGAGGTGGTCGCGGAGCTGGCCACGACCGATCTGCCCGGCTTCGCTCCTCCGGCGGTGGCCGGTCACGCCGGCAGGATCCGCTCGGTCCGCGCCGGAGACCGGCATCTGCTGGCCTTCCTCGGCCGCACCCACTTCTATGAAGGTCTCGGCGTTCGTGCCGTCGTCCACGGCGTCCGGACCGCCGCCGCGGCCGGCTGCGGCACGATCGTGCTCACCAACGGCTGCGGCGGCCTGCGCGAGACCTGGTCACCCGGCACGCCGGTGCTGATCAGCGACCACATCAACCTCACCGCCACCTCGCCGATCGAGGGGGCGCACTTCGTCGACCTCACCGACCTCTACTCCTCGCGGCTGCGCGAGCTGTGCCGCGAGGTGGAGCCGAGTCTCGACGAGGGCGTCTACGTGCAGCTGCCGGGGCCGCACTACGAGACGCCGGCCGAGATCGGGATGGTCCGCGCCATCGGCGGCGACCTGGTCGGGATGAGCACCACCCTGGAGGCGATCGCGGCGCGGGAGGCGGGCATGGAGGTGCTCGGCATCTCGCTGGTCACCAACCTCGCCGCCGGCATCACCGGCGAGCCGCTCAACCACGAGGAGGTCCTCGAGGCCGGCCGCGCCGCGGCGACCCGGATGGGCGACCTCCTCGGCGCCATCGTGCCGCGCCTCTGAGCGTCGTACGCCGGGCGGTCTCAGAGGAGCACGGCCTCGCGGCCGAGGAACCGACCGTACTCGCGCACCGGGCCCGCCAGGGCGCGCTTGGCCTTCGCGGGGATCCGGGTGAACGGCTCGACGGTGACGGTCGCCTTCGTCGCCGTCTGCCTCCGGCTCCAGATCCCGACGATCTCGCCGTCCACCACCACGATCGGCTTGAACATGCCGTTGCGCCCCGGGACGATCCGCTCGAAGAAGCGCTCGGCCAGCTGCGGTCCACGCGTGCCGTAGCCGATCAGGTACTCGTCGAAGGCGGGCAGCAGCAGCGGGGTCGCCAGCGCGGCCTCGACCTCGTCGTCGGAGATGTCCGCGCTGCCACGGGCCACCAGGTACTCCGTGCCGGCCAGCGTCACCCGCTCCACCACGTCAGCGGCCGCCTCCAGCCCGGCATCGACCGATCCCATGGCCAGGTAGGCCCACCGGCCGATGTCCTGGCGGGTCACCGGTCCGCGCGATGCGACGAACCGGATGACCACCTCGCCGAGCGGATCGGCCGGCTCGCGGCGCTCGCCGATCCAGTCCTCGGCGAGCGCGAAGGAGTCGACCCTGGAGCCCGGGTCGGCGAAGACGATCGCCATCTGCTCGGTCAGGTGTCGCAGTATGTGACCGGCCTGGTTGCCGGTCAGCTCGACACCGGCGGCGGCACACGCGGCGACCAGCTCCGGGCGGGTGCGCACCACACCACCGGCGAGCTCGGAACGGATGACCGCCTCGGCGGCCTCGACCGTCGCGTCGGTGAGCTCGATCGTCGGGCGTCGCTTCACCGCCTCGCGGTTGGAGCGAGGGGTCAATGTCGCGGAGAGCCAGTACAGGTCCTCGGGCGCGGTGATCTGCAGCGTGCCCCGCGACGGGCGGTTGCGGACGAGTCGGCAGTCCGCCAGGCTCGCGAGCACATCGTCCTCGGTCGGTGAGTCCATCGCCCGGAGTGAGAGCGCCCACCTCACCCCCGCCGCGTCCTGGGCCTGCATGGCCAGCATCCCCCGGGCGACGTCGGCCGCGTCGGCCCACGGCTGCGCGCCTGGCACCAGGCCCTGGGCGCGCAGTCGCAGGGCGCGGACACGCCGGATCTCCGGGTTCGCGGCAACAGCTGGCACGTCGTCGGATTCTGCCACGCCCCACCGACAGTCTCCGGCGCTCGATCGCCTCAGCACCCGGCTCGTCGACCTCCTCGACCTGCCCCGACAACGTGCAGCGGCGGCCCGCCCCGGAGGGACGGACCGCCGCCGATGGTGGTGGTGCGAGCTACTTCTTCTTGACCTTCAGGACGAAGGTGGTGGTCGAGGCCGCGTGGGTCGCGGACCCCTGGTAGACGACCGTCGCCTTCCACTTGCCCTTCTTCAGCTTGGGCACCTTGATGACGACCACGCCGTTCTTCTTCAGCTTGCCCTTGACCTTCTTGGTCTTCTTGCCCTTCTTGAGGGTGACCACGACCTTGCCGCTCGGGGCGGTGCCGGCGGTCGAGGCGAGCTTGACCTTGACCTTGCCGGCCTTCTTCGCGCTCACCTTCTTCTTGACCTTGGCCATCGCCGTGGTCGCTGCCTTGGCCACGGTCACCGTCGTGGCGG
>CAZTHV010000265.1:0-2175 GCA_964613165.1 uncultured Marmoricola sp. | reverse complement strand
GCGGAGGAGGCCTCCGTAGTTGCGTCTCCCGCATAGCTGAACGTCAGGGTCTTCGCCCCCGGCGCCGTGGTCGCCGGCAGCGTGAAGGTGGCCTTGCCACCCCCACCGATCGCAATGGTCCGCGGCGCACCCGCGCCGGTCACGGTGAGACTGCCGCTGGTGACCCCCGCGACCGTCGCGATGAAGGTAGCCGGGGTGCCGTAGGACACGCTCGCCGGACCCTGCACCGAGACGCTCGTGGAACGCAGGAACGTGATCGGCGTGAACGTCTCGTATGCCGCGGACACCGCACCCGACGCGGCGTAGGTGTAGATGCCGTAGTTGCCAGTCTCGGCCAGGGCGTCGATCGCCGCCTTGTCGACCTTCACCTGGGCGGTGAAGCTGCCGTCGTCGGCGAGCGGAACCGCACCATCAGCCTCACCGAGGTTCGGGTTTCCGTAGAACTCCAACGGAACGGCCCACTTCGTGCCCTCGCCGCCCAGGGCGACTCGCGCCGTGTTCGACGCACCGGCCGATGGCCTCCATGTGTCGGCGAACTTACCGAACACAACGTAGGCCCCCGAGGGTCGGTCACACGGAGCAGGAGGACCTCCTGGGCAGATCGGCGCACGGGAGGCCTCTGCGAGGCTGAGCCCGAAGTAGTTGCCGGTCACGGTGACCGTGGACGAGCCGTTCTCGCTGACTGCCGTCTGCGAGACCGTGACGGTCGGGACGTGGGTGTTTATGGTGAAGTTGTCCAACGCCGAGCCGGCCTCATAGAGCGGGACTGCTTCGGCACCCTCGGGGGTGAGGGTCACGTTGGTGGCGGCGACGGTTGCCTCCCCGCCGTCCACGTCGACGTCGAGCGTGTTGCTGGTCGCGATCGGGACCTCGGTCTCCTCGGCGTGACCGGCCTCGAAATCACCGAAGGACTCATCGACGTCGTAGTACGTATCAGCGTAGATCGTCGCGGTCGCCCCGGACACGATCACCTTCAGATTGCTGAGACCGATCTCGAAGTGATGGGATGGGTGCCGGAAGGTAACCCCGCCTCTGGTTCCGACCTCGATATCGGTGTCACTAGCCACAGACCCTGATGTCGCCGGGAAGATGAAGGGCCGCTTGATCTCGCTGACGTCCGTCGGCTCGCCCACTAGCGGGGGATCGAAGGTCGCCGGCGGCGTCACCACGATCCGCTCGGCCAGCGGAGCCTCGCCGATCGGTGGCATGGCAGCTATCTGGTTGCCGACGTAGTTGCGGAAGCTCTCCTTGAAGCCCCAGTGGAGGGACCCACCGCCCACGGCGGTGTCCGCATGTGCGGCAGGCGCCAGAGCGACCAGACCGCCTGCGGCGAGGGCACCAGCGGCCACGGCGGCAATCCGTGTCCTCAGGCGCGATCGGGTGGTTGTCATGGTGTTCCTTTCGTGGATGTCACTTCAGGCAGAGCGGCCTGAGGCGGGTGCGGGTGCGAGCAGGGCACCGGCCACGACGAGCGCGGCCAGCGCGAAGAGGGAGCCGCCGAGCCACCAGCCGGCGGAGACGTTGCCACCGGCTCCGGCCGACAACGGCGAGGCGACCAGTTGGACGGTCGCGGACTTGGTCAGCGGCTCGGCCGCGACCGGCGCTGCCGGCGGAGGCGTCAGCGCTGGCGGCGGCGCGGCGAAGGCCGGCCCTGGCGCGACGACCGGCAGGGAGATCGGACTGGAGCTGCCGGTGTCCTTGGTCTTGGCCTTCTTGGTCTTCGGCGGCTGCTTGGCGTCATTGGTGATCTCCGGCCTGGGTGCCTCCGCGAGCGGAGCCGGCGGAGTCAGCAGAGAGGCAGCGCTGTAGCTGACCGTGACCGGCAGCGCCTTCTTCGCCTTGTCGAACGATCCGCCGCTGGCATGCCAGAAGGCCGCGGTACCGAACTTGTCCATCGCGGTGATGAAGGTCTGCGGGAAAGATTCGGCGACGACACCGTTGGTGGAGGTCTGGACCGCACAGGCCCATACACACGGACTCTGGCTGGTGCCGACCGACCTGCTCGAGTAGATCGGCTCGGCGTTGAAGCCACGCGCTGGCAACTCAGTCACCGACCACTCCGCCACCGTCACCGGGATCGGGTCGACCGGGAAGGACTCGTCCGGGTTGTCCTGGGAGGAACCGTAGCCGCTGACCGTGCCGGTCAACCTCGCTCGGCCGTCGGCGACGTCGAGG
>CAZTHV010000264.1:2684-5031 GCA_964613165.1 uncultured Marmoricola sp. | reverse complement strand
ACCTCGTGCGGCAGCGTGGGCAGGCTCTCGGTGACCTCGCCGGACTCCACCAGCCCGACGTGGCAGACCACCGGAGGGATCGCCGGCATGGTGCGCTCGACGAAGCCGGCCAGCGCGGGCAGCTGCCGTGGGTCGACCGCGGAGACCACCACGTCGGCGTCGAGCGTGCCCGTATCGGTGGTGACGCCGACGGCGCGGCCGCCCTCGACGATGATGTCGCGCACCGTGGAGCCGGTGATCACGGTGACCTTGCGGGTGGCCAGCCGGACGGTGAGCACGTCGCTCAGGGCGCCCATGCCGCCGGGCACCGTCCAGGTGCCGAAGTTCCGCTCGACGTAGGACCACAGTCCGGCCCAGGCGGGCACGTTGCGCGGATCGTGGCCCTCGATGCGGACCCGGCTCAGCGCGAGGTCGCGCAGCCGGTCGTCACGAAAGGTCCGACGCACGTCCCTGAAGAGAGTGCGCCGGCTGCGCAGCAGTCTCACCGCGCCGGCGTTCGCGTGCTCGGGGTCCCAGGGGCGCTCGAACCAGTCGCGGCGCAGCAGCTCCCAGACCTCGGCGTACTGGTCGACCCAGCCGGCCCAGGCGCTGCCCGCCCTCTCGCCGAGGGCCGCACTGACGGCCGCGAGCTGGGTGGCTCGGCTGCCGCCGGGCAGATCGAGCACGGTCTCGTCATCGTCGTCGAATCGGTGCTGCTGAGCGGGCTCGACCGGGACCAGGTCGATCTCCTTCTCCGCCGCCCGGCCGGACTTGCGGAAGAGGTCGCGCACGACCGCCGGCAGCAGCGTGCTGGTCGGGCCCGCGTCCCAGGCGAATCCGTCCTGCTCGACCGTGCCCAGCGCGCCCCCCAGCCGCTCGCCCGCCTCGACCAGAGTCACCTCGTGGCCCAGCTTGGCGAGCCGGGCCGCCGCCGCCATGCCGCCGAAGCCGCCACCGACCACCACCACGCGCGACATGGCCGACACCCTAGGGGAGGATGCGAGGGGCAGGTCTCCCTCTCTCACGCCCCTTCCAACGCCGCCAGCCGCGGCGGGCCAGGCGCATCAGCACGTAGAGCAGCGCCAGGCCCGCGATCAGCAGGACCAGGCTGACCGCGAACGCCAGCCAGGGGTGGCTCACCGCCAGCGCGATCACGCCCAGGACCGCCACGTCCTCGCCGGTGCTGACCGCGACGTTGCTCAACGGCTCGGGGGACGCGTTGATCGCCAGCCGGTTGCCGGCCTTGACCGCATGGCTCACCAGCGCGGTGCCGCCGCCGAGGACGGCGTACGCCGCCTGCTCCATCGAGCTCGCGTCACCGGTGAGCACGAGCGCGAGCGCGGCGCCGAGCGTCGGCCGGATCACCGTCGAGATCGCGTCCCAGGTGGAGTCGAGGTAGGGCACCTTGTCGGTGACGAACTCCAGGGCGAACATCACCGCCGCTGCGATCAGCACGTCGGTCCGGCCGAGCACGGCCGGGAGCTGGTCGACTCCGCCCCAGCGCTCGGCGACGCCCAGGACCAGCACGACCAGGTAGGCGTTGACGCCACTGGCCCAGCCGCTGGAGAAGACCAAGGGGACGAGGTCCACCCACTGAGCGTACTGGCGATCGCGCTCTCAGCCGGCGCCCTGCTCGCGGGCGATGATCCCACCGAGGGTGTCGGCGTCGCGGGCGACGACGGAGGTCCCGTCGGAGGCGGTGATGATCGGGCGCTGGATGGTGCGGGGATGCGCGGCCAGAGCGGCGATCCACTCCGCGCGGTGCGCCGCGTCCTTGGGCAGCTCGATCCCGGCTTCGCGGGTCTCGGCGGGCCGGGCGATGTCCCAGGGCTCCAGGCCCAGCCGGCCCAGCACCTCGGCCAGCTCGGCTGCGGTCGGCGGCTGGTCGAGGTAGCGGCGCTCGACGTACTCCACGCCGGCCGCGTCCAGCTCCGCCTTGGCGGTGCGGCACTTGCTGCACGAGGGGTTGATCCAGATCTCCATCAGCCGGGTCTCTCTCTAGTCGACGGCGATCTCGGTGGCGCCGGTGAGCGTCAGCAGGTCGTCGTACGTCGTGCAGAAGACGGCCGCGGGGTGACCCGCCGCGGCCCAGATCTCGTCGTACTGACGCAGGGTGGTGTCCAGGTAGGTGCGGATCGGCCGTGAATGGCCGATCGGCGAGACGCCGCCGATCGCCTGGCCGGTGTGCTCGCGAACGAAGTCGGGAGCCGCCCGCTCGAGCCCGCTGACCCCTACGGTCGAGGCGACGGCGCCGGTGTCCACCCGGTGCGCGCCGGAGGTCAGGATCAGCACCGGCTCGCCGTCGCCGTCGAAGAGCAGGCTGTTGGCGATGGCGCCGAGGCGCTGGGCTGCACCGTCGGCGCCATCG
>CAZTHV010000264.1:0-2674 GCA_964613165.1 uncultured Marmoricola sp. | reverse complement strand
CGGTGCAGCCCAGCGCCTCGGCGGCGAGCGCGGCGGTGTGCACCGAGTCGGGGAGGACGACGATCCGGCTCGCGACCGCGGAGGCACCGCCCAGCCGGTGCAGCTCCTCCCGGAAGCGGGCGATCGAGGGATGCTCGCCGGGCTTGCTCGCGATCTCGCTCATGGCTCGACAACGTAGTCGACCCACACGCAGTCCATCGCCGGCCGGCCGCTCTTGACGGGCCCGGGGTGGGAAGGTGTACCTTGACAGTGTTCGAACATATGTTCGATCTCGCGGTGGAGGATGACCTCGACCCCCATCCTCCACCGCGGGCCGAGAGCGATCTGAGGAGGCCGACGTGCTGTTCCTTCCGGCGGCGACGCATTCCTACCTGGACCGTGCCGCCGAGTCGTTGCGCGAGGCGATCGCATGCACCGACGTTCCGCAGCGGTATGCGCTGGCCCACGTCGCGGCGCTCCGGGCGGCCGCCGCCATGCTGGCGGCGCGGGCCCATCCGGCACCGGCCCGGAGGCGCCGGCAGAAGAACGCGTGGGTGCTGCTCGCCGAGGTGGCTCCCGAGATGGAGGAGTGGGCGGCGTTCTTCGCTGCCGGTGCGCAGAAGCGTGCTGCCGCCGAGGCCGGCTCGCGCCGGGCGGTCACCGCGCGGGAGGCCGATGATCTGGTGCGCGACGCCGACCGCTTCCTGGCAGTGGTGGAGACGACTCTCGGGCTGACCCACGTGCCGATCCGGGTGGCCTGACCCGCTCCACTACTGTGGCGGCATGGAGTCGGTGGGGCACACCTCTGGCCGCCCGATGGAGCGCCGGGCCGCGCTGCGGACCGCGGTGGTCTGGGAGGCGTGCCGGCGATGGCTCGACGACGCCGGGCGTGCGGTGCCCGTGGTCGACATCGGCGGTGGGACCGGCGGCTTCGCGGTCAAGGTGGCCGAGCTCGGACATCAGGTCACCGTCGTCGATCCGAATCCCGATGCGCTGGCGGCGCTGGCCCGCCGCGCCGACGAGCGCGGTGTCTCCGACCGGATCACCGCCGTCCAGGGCGACCTGGCGGGAGTGGTCGACCTGCTCGGGCCGGATGCCGCCGACCTGGTCCTCTGTCATGGCGTTCTCGGTGTGCTCGACGACCAGGGCGGGCCCGCTGCGGCGCTGGAGGCGATCGCCCGGGTGCTCGGTCCCGGAGGCGCGTTGAGCCTGGTGGTCGGGCAGCGGCACGCGGCCGCGCTCCACCGGGCGGTGGCGGGCCAGTTCGCCGAGGCTCGTGCCCTCGTCGTGGGCGAGCCGCCGCGGACCGGTCAGGAGCGCAGGTTCACCGCCGAGGAGCTGGCGGACCTGCTGAGTGCCGCCGGCTTCACCACGGACCGGGTGCAGGCGGTCCGGGTCTTCGCCGATCTGGTGCCGTCCGCGCTGTTGGACCTGGAGCCCGGCGCGGTCGAGGAGCTGCTCGCCCTGGAGCGAGAGGTCGCGGAACGTCCGGAGTACCTTGGTTTGGCCGGTCAGCTGCACGTACTGGCGAGGCGTCATGACAGCTGATCGTCCGCGCGCACGACTGGTTGCCCAATTTCTGGATCTCGGGTACCGCGTTTGTCCTTGGCTGCCTAGACTTGAACCACCAGGGCCGCCAGGCCGACCGAGCACGGGAGGAAGTCGTGCCGCTCTCTGAAGAGGAGCTCCGTCTGCTCGAGCAGATGGAACGTGCCCTCGCGGCGGAGGACCCCAAGTTCGTCTCGACTCTGCGCGGCCGGTCGCTGCGACATTCGGCCCGGATGCGCACGGTCCTGGCCGGCGTGGCCTTCCTGGCCGGTGTGGCCTTGCTCCTCGGCGGCGCGATGGCCAACCTGTGGTGGCTGGGAGTGGTCGGCTTCCTGGTGATGCTGTGCTCCGCCGTGATCGGCCTGGCTGCCTGGCATGGCCAGCACGCGCCTGCCGAGTCGGCACCCGGCACCGACGCGCTCTTCGACTTCGACGACCACCCGCATCGCTTCGACGTGATCGAGGGTGGTCGCTCCTCGCGCCGGTCCCGGGGCACGAAGAAGAAGGGCTCGGCCAAGCGCGGCACCTTCATGCAGCGCATGGAGCAGCGCTGGGAGCACCGGCGCGGCCAGGGCTTCTGACCGACAGCGTCCCGTCGGCGAGACCTCTCAGCCGCCGACTTCCTCGTACGACGGCCCGTCCGGCCGGACGTCGTCGGACTCCACCGACCGGCTCCCGGCGGTCGTCCGCCGCGCCGGTCCGAGCACCGAGGCCGGCAGCCAGGTGGCACGGAGCCGGGCTCCCCGTCCGGCCTGGTCCGCCAGCAGCCCGGACCACCGGGTGACGACCCCCGCCATCGCGGCGAGACCGGTGGGATCGAGGAGCGGCTCCCGGGCGTAGCGCGCATGCTCGACGTACTCCACCAGCGAGCGCAGCGCTGCCGCGTCATCGGGACCCGGGCGCCCGGCTGTCGAGAGGAAGCGCCCGGTCGCGCGCACCGACCGGCCCGGCGGCGGAGGCAGGCCCAGGTCGGTGGCGGTGTCGCACAGCTCGCTCCACAGAGCGTCGGCGTCCCCTGGATCTCCGCGTTGGGCCAGCGCCTGACGTCGTCGGCGCGACCGTACTGCTCGGGGGAGCGCGAGCAGGACCAGCAGCGCCGCAACGCCGGCACCGACCGGCAGCAGTCGGGGCAACAGCGCGCTGCCGG
>CAZTHV010000263.1:0-5042 GCA_964613165.1 uncultured Marmoricola sp. | reverse complement strand
CCGGAGGCCGGAGCAGAGACCGAACCGGAGGCCGGAGCAGAGACCCAGCCGGAGGCCGGAGCAGAGACCGAACCGGAGACCGAACCGGAGACCGAGGCTGGGATCGAACCGGCCGGCGAGGCGACGGTGGTCGAGGAGACGGATGACGACGCCGAGGCGACCCCGGGGAGATCGCGCACCGACCGCTTGGAGCAGGAGGGCGAGATCGCGGCGGACTACCTCGAGGAGCTGCTCGAGATCGCGGATCTCGACGGCGACCTGGACATGGACGTGGAGGGCGATCGCGCCACGGTCTCGATCGTCGGCGCGGATCTGCCACAGCTGATCGGGGACAACGGCGAGGTGCTGGAGGCGCTCCAGGAGCTCACCCGGCTGGCCGTCTATCGCGAGACCGGTGAGCGGTCCCGGCTGATGCTGGACGTGTCCGGGCATCGGGCGAGGCGTCGGACCGCGTTGGAGGCGCTGGCGGCCGAGACCGTCGAGGAAGTGCGCAGCACGGGGGAGCGGGCCTCCCTGGAGCCGATGTCGCCCTTCGAGCGCAAGGTGGTCCACGACGTGGTGGCTGCCGCCGGCCTGGTCTCGGAGTCGGAGGGCACTGAGCCGCGCCGGTATGTGGTGGTGCTTCCGCCTGCCGAGGACTGATCTGAGCGCCACAGATGTCCGATGTTTCACGTGAAACAGGCACCGCACCCCCTGCGCCGGCGTCGGCTCAGGGGGTGTTCGGTGATCGGCTGCCGGTGGCCGAGCGGTTCGCGGAGCTGTTGGCGAGCGAGGGCACGACGCGCGGGCTGATCGGCCCGCGGGAGGTGCCCCGGCTCTGGGAACGGCATCTGCTCAACTGCGCGGTCATCGCCGAGCTGGTCGGCCACGCGGCATCGGTCTGTGACGTCGGATCGGGTGCCGGCCTGCCAGGCCTGGCGTTGGCGATCCGTCGTGGCGACGTGCGGGTGACGCTGGTCGAGCCGCTGCTGCGCCGGACCAGGTTTCTCGACGAGGTGGTGACGGAGCTGGGCCTGGACAACGTCGAGGTGGTCCGCGCCCGCGCCGAGGAGCTGCACGGACACCGGGCCTTCGAGGTCGTCACCGCCCGCGCGGTCGCGCCGTTGGAGCGACTGGTCGGCTGGTGCCTACCTCTGGTGGGGGCTGGCGGCAGGCTGCTGGCCATGAAAGGCTCGGGAGCAGCCGAGGAGGTGGGGCTCGCCCAGGCACGCATCTCCACGCTGGGGGGCACCGTCGCCGGAATCCACGCCCTGGGCTCCTCCGCGAACGGGTCGGCGGCCATCGTGGTCGAGATCGTGAAGGAGGCCGGATGAGTGAGCGCGACCCGATCGCGCGGGTCGGCCCGGCGCGCGGCGGTGAGGAGTTATCCACCGACGCGAGGACCTGCGCTGAGCGGGAGCATCCACAGAGTTCGGGGACTTATCCACAGAACACAGCCCTCGGTGTTTCACGTGAAACACCGGGCAGGAGAACCAGATGACCGAGTCCTCCCAGGAATCCGAACCGCGCCGAACGGAGCCGTTCGTCGCGGGCGTCCGCACCGCCGCGGACGTCGACACCAGCGCCGCCGGCTTCACGGACCCGTCCACGCCGCTGGCGCGTGAGCTCGAGGCGGAGCTGCAGACCCGTCGGCGGTTGAGCACCTCCGAGCCGCTCCCGCGCCCGGAGCGCACCCGGGTGATGGTGGTCGCCAATCAGAAGGGCGGAGTCGGCAAGACCACCACGACGGTCAACCTTGCGGTCGCCCTCGCCCAATACGGCCTGCGGGTCCTCGTGATCGACCTCGACCCCCAGGGCAACGCCTCGACCGCCCTGGGTGCCGAGCACCACCGTGGTACGCCGTCCTCCTACGACGTGCTGGTCGACGGTGCCGCGATCGCCGACGTCGCGCGACCCCACCCCGACCTGCCGAACCTGCTCGTCGTGCCGGCTACCATCGACCTGGCCGGCGCCGAGATCGAGCTGGTCAGCGTCGTCGCCCGGGAGGGTCGGCTGAACAAGGCGCTGGCGGCGTATGCCGCGATCGGCGACGCCTCGTCCACCGGCGAGGACCGGCTGGACTACGTCTTCATCGACTGCCCGCCCTCGCTCGGCCTGCTCACCCTCAACGCCCTGGTGGCGGGTGAGGAGATGCTGATCCCGATCCAGGCGGAGTACTACGCCCTGGAGGGCCTCGGTCAGCTGATCGAGACCGTGGAGATGGTCCGGGCGCACCTCAACCAGGGCCTGAAGATCTCCACCATCCTGGTCACCATGTACGACGCGCGGACCAACCTGGCCGCCGGGGTGGCCAATGAGGTCCGCGCGCACTTCAAGGACCAGGTGCTGCGTACCTCGATCCCGCGATCGGTGCGGGTGTCGGAGGCCCCCAGCTACGGCCAGAGCGTGGTCACCTACGATCCGGCATCGCCGGGCGCGCTCAGCTACCTGCAGGCCGCCCGGGAGCTGGCACTGGCGGGCCAGCCGGCCGGGAACGAGACGAGAGGGGAGCAGCCGTGAGTGAGCGCCGACGGGGACTCGGCCGTGGGCTGGGGTCGCTGATCCCGACCCAGCCCGAGGCGGAGGGCACGGCGACCGCGGCCGTGGGCGACGGGCCGGCCGACGCCGCCCGGGAGCCGGCGATGGTCGCCGGCGCCTATTTCGCGGAGCTGCCCATCGGCGAGATCCGGCCGAACGCCCGGCAGCCGCGGGAGGTCTTCGAGGAGGAGGCCATGGCCGAGCTGGTGCACTCGGTCAAGGAGGTCGGCTTGTTGCAGCCCGTGGTCGTCCGCCGTACCGGCGAGCACGCCTACGAGCTGATCATGGGCGAGCGGCGCTGGCGCGCATCCACCGAGGCCGGCCTCACTCACGTCCCGGCGATCGTCCGTGACACCAGTGACGACGACATGCTGCGCGATGCGCTGCTGGAGAACCTGCACCGCTCGCAGCTCAACCCGCTGGAGGAGGCGGCCGCCTACCAGCAGCTGCTCGACGACTTCGGCTGCACCCACGAGGAGCTGTCCACCCGGATCGGCCGGAGCCGGCCGCAGATCAGCAACACGCTGCGGCTGCTCAAGCTCACTCCGGCGGTGCAGCGGAGGGTCGCCGCCGGCGTCCTCTCGGCCGGTCATGCCCGGGCATTGCTGGGCGTCCCGGAGCCGGGGGCCCAGGACCGGCTGGCGGCCCGGGTGGTCGCCGAGGGCATCTCGGTGCGCGGTCTGGAGGAGATCGTCGCGGTCGGCGTCGATGGCACGGATCGGGACGGCGAGACGGTGCGGTTCAAGGCCCGCAAGCCCAGCGCGCCGGGTCTGGCCGAGCTCAACGAGCGGCTCTCCGACCGCCTGGACACCCGGGTGAAGATCACCCTGGGCAAGTCCAAGGGCACGGTGGCCATCGAGTTCGCCACCCTGGCCGACCTGGAGCGGATCGTCGGGATCATCGCGCCCCACAACAGGAACTGATCGACTAAACGCTAAATCGACTCATAGATAAGTCGACAAATAGAGAAATCGGCAGATCGGTTTCTGGACAGGTCAACCGCGGGGGCGCTTGGCGGCCCGCTTCTGGGCCCTCTTCTGCGCGCGCAGGCGACGCTCCTCGGCGTACATCGCCGTCGCCTCCTCGGGGGTCGGTGCCGAGCCGCCGTACGACGCCGGAACCCACCAGGCGCCGTCCGGCTGCTCCTCGGCGGGGTAGGAGCGGATCAGCTTGTCCAGCATCGACGTCATCCGCGCCTGCAGCTCCCGGGTGACCTCGTTGGCGTTGTCGTCGGTCGACGGGAGCATCGGCTCGCCGATCTCGATCAGCACGCTCTTGTGGCGGGACAGGTCCATCCGGCGGCCCTTGGTGAGGAAGCGCTGCGTGCCCCACAACACCATCGGGAGCAGTGGCACCCCGGCCTCCGCGGCGATCCGCACGGCGCCGGTCTTCAGCGTCTGCAGCTCGAAGCTGCGCGAGATGGTGCCCTCGGGAAAGATCCCCACCAGCTCGCCGTCGTGCAGGTAGCCCAGCGCCTTGTCCATGCCGGCCCGGCCGGCGCCGCGGTCCAGCGAGATGTGGTGAAAGGAGCGCATCACGGGTCCGCCCACGGCATGGTCGAAGATCTCCTTCTTGGCCATGAACCGGGTCAGCCGGCCGCGTTCGACGCCGGGGTAGCCGGCCATCACGTAGTCCACGAAGGACAGGTGGTTGATCGCCAGCAGCGCGCCACCGGACTCGGGGATGTGCTCCAGGCCGGTCATCGTGATCTTGACGTCGCCGAGCTTGAACCAGGTCTTCGCCGCGGCGATCACCACCGGGTAGGAGAAGTCGCGCACGGATCGATCCTCGCTCGTGGGGGTGGGGGGCACGATCCTCCCACGACAGCTCGCAGCCGGTCCTCTCGTGTCTGCCGAAACCCGGAGGCGGCACGGGCGCTGCCTCTGGAAGACTGGGCCGCATGCGCCGCATCGTCCAGAGCCACAAGCTCAAGCACGTCCGGTACGACGTACGCGGGCCGATCCTCGCCGAGGCTCAGCGCCTGGAGGCCGAGGGCCACAAGATCCTCAAGCTCAACATCGGCAACCCGTCTCCGTTCGGCTTCGAGGCACCCGAGGCGATCGTCGCCGACATGGTGCACAACCTGCCCGAGTCCCAGGGCTACTCCGACTCCCGCGGCATCTACTCCGCCCGCACCGCCGTCGCGCAGTACTACCAGGGCCGTGGCCTGACCGAGACCGCCGTCGAGGACGTCTTCGTCGGCAACGGCGTCTCCGAGCTGATCACCCTGGTGCTGCAGGCCTTCCTCGACGAGGGCAACGAGATCCTCGTGCCGGCGCCCGACTACCCGCTGTGGACCGGCGCCGTGACGCTCTCCGGTGGCACCCCCGTGCACTATCGGTGTGAGGAGGAGAACGGCTGGAACCCCGACCTGGCCGACATCGAGTCCAAGATCACCGAGAACACCCATGGCATCGTCATCATCAACCCCAACAACCCCACCGGTGCGGTCTACAGCGAGGCAACCGTCAAGGGGCTGGTCGAGATCGCGCGCAAGCATGAGCTGGTGATCTTCAGCGACGAGA
>CAZTHV010000262.1:1296-5051 GCA_964613165.1 uncultured Marmoricola sp. | reverse complement strand
CGTCGCCGCGCACCAGGAACGCCGGGCCGGAAACGGTCTTGACCCGGCCGATCATGGATACCAGCCCGTTGGAGCGCTGCCGGGAGACCGCCGAGCTGCTGCTCGCCGGCACCGGGCTGGGCGCCGAGGTCGAGGACGGGATCGCCGAGTGCGACTACGGCGAGTGGACCGGCCGGCCGATCAAGGAGCTGGTCAAGGAGGAGCTGTGGCGCACGGTGCAGGCACACCCGTCGCGAGTCCGGTTCCCGGGTGGTGAGTCGATGTCGGCGATGTCCGCCCGCGCGGTGGACGCCGTCAGGTCATGGGACCAGCGGGTCGCGGAGAGCTCGGGGGAGTCCGCGGTCTGGCTGGCCGTCTCCCACGGCGACGTGATCAAGTCCGTCCTGGCCGACGCGCTGGCGATGGAGCTGGACCACTTCCAGCGCATCGTGGTCGACCCGGCCAGCCTGTCCGTCGACCGGTACGCCGAGGGGCGTGCCTACGTCCTGGCGATGAACAGCACCGCGGGGGATCTGACCCACCTGGCCCGCCAGCAGGAGCAGCCCGGTGAGCGGATCGGCGGCGGCGCGGGGCCCACGGTCGCCCCTCCCGCCGGGCCGTAGGCTTGAGGCATGCCTCCCGTCGTGCATCTCTTCGACCCGCCCGAGCGCTTCGTCGCCGGGACCGTGGGCGAGCCGGGGCACCGGACGTTCTTCCTGCAGGCCCGCTCCGGCCGGCAGGTGATCAGCGTCGCGCTGGAGAAGCAGCAGGTGCAGATCCTGGCCGAGCGGGTGGATCAGCTCCTCGACGAGCTGCTCGACGAGGTCGCCGGCAACGAGGCGGCCTCCGGCGTCCCGTGGAGTGCGCCGCCCGAGTCGGTCGACGCCGGCCCGCTGGAGCAGCCGATCGTCGAGGAGTTCCGCGCGGGCACGATCACCCTCTCCTGGGATGCCTCGGCACGCCGCGTGGTGATCGAGGTCTTCCCGGTGACCGAGGTGGCGATCCCGCTCGAGGCCGACGAGGACGACCTGGTCGAGCTCGACATCGAGGAGCCGGAGCCGGCGGAGCTGCTGCTGGTGCGGCTCACGCCCGCCCAGGCACGCAGCTTCGCCTCTCGTGGCGCCACGGTCGTCTCGGCCGGACGGCCGCAGTGCCAGTTCTGCGGGGGACCGGTCGACCCGGACGGTCACCTCTGCCCACGGGCCAACGGGTTCCGGCGCAGTGCCTGACCCTGAGCCCGAGGCCGACTTCGACCAGCTCGCCCACGGGGACGTCGAGGTGCTCGGCCGGATCATGCCCGCCTCCAACCAGACCTATCTCGTCCGGGTGGGGCCGTCGGAGCTCGACCTCCGCGCGGTCTACAAGCCGGTGGCCGGGGAGCGGCCGCTGTGGGACTTCGAGGACGGCACCCTCGCTGCCCGCGAGCGCGCGGCGTACCTGGTCTCGGAGGCCCTCGGCTGGCGGCTCGTCCCGAGGACGCTGCTGCGCGAGGGGCCGTCCGGACTCGGCATGGTCCAGGAGTGGTGCGAGCCGGATGCGGAGCAGCGCCCGGTCGACATCGTCGCGTCCGGGCAGGTGCCCGCCGGCTACCGCCACGTCGTCGATGCCTTCGACCAGGACGACCGGCCGGTGACCCTGATCCACGAGGACCGGCCGATCCTGCGGCGGATGGCCCTCTTCGACGTGGTCACCAACAACACCGACCGCAAGGGCGGCCACGTGCTCGCCATGCCGGACGGTCACCGCTACGGGGTCGACCACGGGGTGTGCTTCCACGTCGAGGACAAGCTCCGGACGGTGCTGTGGGGCTGGGCCGGCGAGCCGCTCGGCGAGGACGAGACCTTCGGGCTCGGCCGGCTCCTCGACGCGCTGGCGGGGGAGACCGGGCTGGCTCTGGAGCCGCTGCTCACCAAGGATGAGATCGCCGCTGCGCGGGTCAGGGCGGAGCGCCTCCTGGCCGGCGGCCGGTTCCCGCTGCCGTCCAGGGACTGGCCGTCGCTGCCCTGGCCGGCGTTCTGAGGACCCTGGGTCAGTAGGCTGCTCGCATGCGTGCCTGGCCCTCAGCTCCCGTCCCGGCGACGACGGAGCGGACGGGCGAGCCGGGTCCTCAGGTCAGACTCCACGACACCGCGACCGGCGGGCTGGTCGAGCTGGTGCCGCCGACCGGCACGGCGCGGATGTACGTCTGCGGCATCACGCCGTACGACGCGACCCACATGGGCCACGCCGCGACGTACGTCGCCTTCGACCTGCTCAACCGGGCCTGGCGGACCGCCGGCCACCAGGTGCGCTACGTCCAGAACGTCACCGACGTCGACGACCCGCTGCTGGAGCGCGCGGTGGCCACCGGGCAGGACTGGGTGGCGCTTGCCGAGCGGGAGACCGAGCTGTTCCGCACCGACATGACAGCGCTCCGGGTGCTGCCGCCCGACGAGTACGTCGGCGCGGTGGAGTCGATCCCGCTCGTGGTGGACATGATCCAGGCTCTGCGGGAGGCGGGCGCCGTCTATCAGGTGGAGGACGACCTCTACTTCTCGGTCAAGGCCGATCCGACCTTCGGTGCGGTCTCCGGGCTGGACGCGGAGGCGATGAACGCGGTCTTCGCCGAGCGCGGCGGCGACCCCGACCGGGTTGGGAAGCAGGATCCGCTGGACTGTCTGCTCTGGCAGGGAGAGCGGCCTGACGACCCGGCCTGGGACTCCGCGCTCGGTCGCGGGCGTCCCGGCTGGCACATCGAGTGCTCGGCGATCGCCCGCGCCCATCTCGGCGTCGACTTCGAGGTGCAGGGTGGCGGCAGCGACCTGGCCTTCCCGCACCACGAGATGAGCGCCGCCGAGGCCCAGGTCGCCGATCCCGGGCACCGCTTCGCGCGTGCCTACGTCCACGCCGGAATGGTCGGCCTGGACGGGGAGAAGATGTCGAAGTCCAAGGGCAACCTCGAGCTGGTGTCCCGGCTCCGCGAGCTCGGAGTCGACCCGATGGCGATCCGGCTGGCGCTGCTGGCGCACCACTACCGCAGCGACTGGGAGTGGACGTCGGCCGGGCTCGCCGAGGCCGAGGCGCGCTTGACCGCCTGGCGTGCGGCGGTCGATCGCGGGGCGGGGGCTCCGGCCGACGCGGTCGTGGCCGGGGTCACCGAGGCGCTGGCCACCGACCTCGACGCTCCTGCCGCGCTGGCGCTGGTGGACGCCTGGGCCGCCTCCGACGACGTCTCCGACCCGGGTTCCGGCGAGCGCGTCCGGGTGCTGGTGGACGCGGCGCTGGGCGTGGCGCTGTAGGGCGAGACGTCAGTCGGCGCGGGTCAGCACGCAGTCGGCCAGGACGGGGGCGCCGTCACGCTCGGGGTGGTGGCTGGCGATCGTGGCCGAGACCACGATGCCGTCGGGCTCGTCCCACGCCTGCACCCGGATCGTCTCGCCGGGGAAGACCACCCCGGCGAAGCGCGCGGTGAAGCCGCCGACCCGAGTGGCGTCACCGCCGAGGAGATCCTCGGTGACCGTGCGCAGCACGATGCCGTAGGAGCAGAGCCCGTGCAGGATCGGCGCGGGGAAGCCGGCGCGCTTGGCGAACTCGGGGTCGGCGTGAAGCGGGTTGCGGTCGCCGCAGAGCCGGTAGAGCAGTGCCTGCTGCGGCGTCACGTCGTAGCCGGTGTCGGCGTCGGGCTTGCGGTCGGGCACCACGACGGCGGTGGAGTCGCCGCGTGGGCCGCCCCAGCCGCCCTCGCCGCGCACGAAGATCGAGGAGCGGACCGTCCACAGCTCGGTGCCGTCGGCGCC
>CAZTHV010000262.1:0-1286 GCA_964613165.1 uncultured Marmoricola sp. | reverse complement strand
CGGCGCCGGTCGCGACGCCCTCCTGCCAGATGACGGCGGCCTTGCCCTTGTCCCAGACGTCGCTGATCCGGGTGGAAAGGGTGGCCGAGCCGGAGGCCTGCAGTGGGCCGTTGACCCGGATCTCCTGGGCGCCGTGGACGACCTGGGCGAGATCGATGTCGCAGCCGGGAAGGTCCAGCGGCGGCGGGTCGGTCTCGTGGAAGGTCGGCGCGACGATGGCGAAGCTCGGCAACACCTGCTGGCGCTCGTCGTCGAGGGTCCAGCGCAGCGCGGCCGGATCGAGGTTGTCGCCGGGCTCGGAGCCGGCGCCGATGGCCAGGTGGTAGAGCAGCACGTCGCTGGCGTTCCAGGTGAAGCTCCGGTCCGGTAGCTGGGCCCCGACCGCGACGCTGGGATCGATGGGCATCAGGAGGCCTCCTAGTCGGTGGTCTCGGTGACCCGCGCGGTCGCCGGCGCCGCTCCCGCCGCGGCGATGTCCTGGGCTGCAAGATAGCCGAAGACGAGCGCTGGTCCGATGGTGCCCCCGGGGCCGGGGTAGGTGTGTCCCATGACGGCGGCGGAGGCGTTGCCCGCGGCGTACAGGCCCGGGATCGCGGAGCCGTCGGGGCGGAGCACCCGTGCCCGCTCATCGGTGACCGGCCCGCCCTTGGTGCCCAGATCGCCGGGGACGATCCTCACGGCGTAGAAGGGCGCCTGGTCGATGGTCTGCAGCGAGCAGTTCGGGCTGACCGTGGGATCGGAGTAGTACTTGTCGTAGGCGCTCTCGCCACGGTGGAAGTCCTCGTCGACGCCGCTGCGGGCGAAGCCGTTGAAGCGCTGCACCGTCGCCACCAGGGCCTCGGGCGGCACCTCGATCTGCTCGGCCAGCTCGGCCAGGGTGGCCGCCTTCCGCACCACGCCGTGCTCGTACCAGTGGCCGGGGAAGGGCTGCCGAGGGGAGAGGCCGGCGAAGAGGTAGCGGTTGCGGTAGCGCTGGTCGATGACCATCCAGGCAGGGATGTGCGACACGCCGGTCGCCTCGCCCTGATAGATCGCATGCGTCGCCTCGACGTACGGCAGCGCCTCGTTCATGAAGCGCTTGCCGGCGGCGTTGACGATGATCGAGCCCGGGAGGTTGCGCTCGGCCAGGCAGAACCACGGGCCGCGGGGGAGCGGGATCGTGGGACCCCACCAGGCGTCGTCCATCAGGTCCATCGCGGCGCCGGCGGCGATCACCGCACGGTGGGCGGCGCCGGTGTTGGAGGCCGCGCCGGTGCTCCAGCCGCGCTCGGTGGGGTGCGGAAGGT
>CAZTHV010000261.1:3275-5061 GCA_964613165.1 uncultured Marmoricola sp. | reverse complement strand
GTAGTCGTTGGCGTAGTTGACGCCGACCTGGAGGAGCAGGGAGACCAGCAGCGCGAGGCCGGCCTTCCACCAGACCTCCGCGTGCGCCCAGGCCGCCGCGCCGGTGCCGGCGAGCACCGGGGCCACCGCCGCGGGGAGGGTGCGCGGGCGTGCGCCTTCGAGCCATTGAGCCGGAGTTGCCACGGCGGCGATTCTGACAGGTGACCGATTCCCACAGGCCCGCGGTCGGTAGCGTGGCGCGGGTGAGCAGCAGTCTGTGGCCGGTGTCGGGTGACGCCGCGAGCATCCTGGACCTGCTGCGGGAGTGGGACGCCGCGTCCGCCCCCCGGCCGCTGGTCATCGAGACCTCCGGCTCCACCGGAGTGCCGAAGCGGGTGGTGCTCTCCCGTGACGCGATGCGGGCGAGCGCGCTGGCCACGCAGGAGCGGCTCGGCGGGCCGGGGCAGTGGGTGCTCAACCTGCCGCCGGCGTACGTCGCGGGGGTGCAGGTGCTCTACCGCTCGGTGATCGCCGGCACGGAGCCGGTGGTGCTGGACGGGAGCTCGTACGCCGACCTGGATCCGGGCGGCCGGCGCTACGTCGCCCTGGTGCCGACCCAGCTGGTCCGGCTGCTGCGAGAGGAGGCGGCCGAGCGGCAGGCCTTGGCGACGTACGCCGCGGTGCTGATCGGCGGAGGACCGCTGGATCCGGCTGTGCGGGCCGAGGCGGAGAAGAAGGGGCTGCGGATCGTGCAGACCTACGGCATGTCGGAGACCTGCGGTGGCTGCGTCTACGACGGGGTGCCGCTGCCCGGTGTCGAGGTGCGCATCGACGACGAGGGCCAGGTGCTGCTGCGCGGGCCGATGCTCTTCGACGGCTACCAGGACGACCCGGACCGCACGGCCGCGGCGTTCCGCGACGGCTGGCTGGTGACCAACGACCTCGGCCACTGGGCTGGCTCTGGGGCCGGCGACGACCGGCTGTGGATCGACGGGCGGGTCGACGACGTGATCATCAGCGGTGGCGTGAAGGTGCCGGCCCAGGCGGTGGCCCGGCAACTCAGGGAGTGTCTCCGGGGCGAGGCCGAGGTGGTCGGGGTGCCCGACGCGGAGTGGGGTGAGCGGGTGGTCGCGGTGACCACCGAGGCGGTCGGGCTCGATGCGCTGCGGGACCGCGTGACGCCGCGGGAGTGGGCGCCGCGACAGGTCGTCGTGGTGGCGGCGATCCCAAGGCTGGCCAACGGCAAGCCGGACCGGGCGGCACTGATACGGATGGCCGTCGATGGCTGAGCCGACCATGCCGGGGCGGCATGTCTACTCGATCCCGCTGCGCACCCGCTTCCGCGGCATCGACGTCCGCGAGGGGATGCTGCTGCGCGGCGACGTGGGCTGGGGCGAGTTCAGCCCATTCCTGGAGTACGACACCCCGACGGCGGCGCCCTGGTGGGAGGCCGCGCTGGAAGCCGCGCACCACGGCTGGCCGGAGCCGGTGCGCGACCGGGTCCCGGTCAACGTCACGGTTCCCGCCTGCTCACCCGAGCGTGCCCGGGAGATCGTGCTCGCCGCAGGAGGCTGCCGCACCGCCAAGGTGAAGGTCGCCGAGCGCGGCCAGGAGCCCGGTGAGGACGAGGCGCGGCTCGAGGCCGTCCGTGACGCGCTGGGTTTCGACGCGCTGGTGCGCATCGACGTCAACGGCGGGTGGTCCGTCGACGAGGCGATCGCGCGCATTCCCGTGCTCGACCGGGCGGCCGGCGGTCTGGAGTACGTCGAGCAGCCCTGCACGGCCAGGTCCTCGACGGCCGTGCAGG
>CAZTHV010000261.1:0-3265 GCA_964613165.1 uncultured Marmoricola sp. | reverse complement strand
CCGTCGTACGCCGTCGCGTCGAGGTGCCGATCGCGGCGGACGAGTCGATCCGGCAGGCCGAGGATCCCTACCGGGTCCGCGACCTGGAGGCGGCCGACATCGCCGTGCTCAAGGTGCAGCCGCTCGGCGGCGTCCGGGCCTGCCTGCGGATCGCCGAGGACATCGGCCTCCCCGTCGTGGTCAGCAGCGCCCTGGAGACCAGTGTCGGGATCGCCGCCGGGGTGGCGCTGGCAGCCGCGCTGCCGTCGCTGGACCATGCCTGCGGGCTTGCGACGGTGCAGCTGCTGACGGGCGATGTCGTCGCCGAGCCGCTGCTGCCGGTGGACGGCATGCTCCCGGTCGTCCGGCCGGCCCTCGCTCCCGGCCGGCTGACGCCGACCGCGGCGGGTCCTGATCGGACGGCATACTGGCAGCGCCGCGCGGCCGAGGTGGCGGCGTACTGCCGGATCTGGAGGGGTGGATGAGCGCCACCGAGCTGGCCCGGGCCGTGGTCCGCGCGCTGCTGGACGCCGGCGTCGAGCATGTGGTGGTCTGCCCGGGCTCCCGCAACGCGCCGCTCTCCCTCGCGCTGACCGACGCCGCCCGGGCCGGGGCGCTGACCCTGCACACGCGGATCGACGAGCGCACCGCGGCGTTCCTCGCGCTCGGCATCGCCAAGGGCGCGCACCATCCCGCCGCCGTGGTGACCACCTCGGGGACGGCCGCCGCCAACCTTCATCCGGCGGTCCTCGAAGCGGCCCACGCGGGCGTCGCCCTGGTCGCCGTCACGGCCGATCGACCGGCCCGCCTGCGGGGGACCGGCGCTAACCAGACCACCGACCAGACGGCGCTTTTCGCCGACGCGGCCACCACCGTCGACATCGCCTCCGCTGAGGGGATTCCGGTCCTTCCGGAGGATGCGCCGTCACATTGGAACGTCCAGCTCGACGACCCGTTGGTGCCCGACGACTCCTGGACTCCCGCGTCGTCGCCGTCGTCGTGGGAGCGACCTTCGCGGGCCACCCCCGACGTCCTGCCTCTGGGCCCCCGGACCGTGGTGGTCGCCGGCGACGACTCCGGCCCGGCCGCGCGAATCCTCGCCGAGCGGGCCGGCTGGCCGCTGCTGGCCGAGCCGACGAGCGGTGCCCGCAACGGCGACAACCCGATCCGCACCTACCGGCTGCTGCTGGCCACGCCGCTGGCCGAGCGGGTCGAGCGGGTCGTCGTCTACGGCCACCCGACGCTCTCCCGCCCGGTGACGCGGCTGTGCTCGCGCACGGACGTCGAGGTGATCTCGGTGCCGGCGCGGGGTCGCTGGCCGGAGCGCCCGTTCCCCGTCGCCGCGGAGCACGTCGAGCTGGATGCGGAACGCGATGATCTTGCCTGGCTGGAGGAGTGGCGGGCTGCCGACCGCGCCCTGTCCGCCCGGGTCGACGCGCTCGTGGCGGGGCAGGGCGAGCTCACGCCGTACGACGTGGCGGCCGAGGTCCATGCCGCCGTACCCGCCGGTGGGCTCCTCTTCGTCGGCGCCAGCAACCCGATCCGGGATCTGGACCTGATGGCGGGTGGATACCAGCCACGCCAGCGCCGCCTGCTCATCGCCAACCGTGGGCTGTCCGGCATCGACGGCACGCTGTCGGCGGCGATCGGTGCCGCCATCGGCCGCCAGAGCAGGGCACCCGGCAGCCGGGCGATCGCCTACGTCGGAGACGTGACCTTCCTGCACGACCTCACCGGCCTGGTGATCGGCCCCGGCGAGGTGCGCCCGGACTTGACGGTCGTGGTGGTCAACGACGACGGCGGCTCGATCTTCGCCACGCTGGAGCAGGGCGATCCGCGCTACGCCGGCTCCTTCGAGAAGGTCTTCGGCACCCCGCACGGCGCAGACGTCGGCGGTCTCTGCGCCGCGTTGCGGGTGCCGCACTGGCGCGTCGAGAGCCGGGCCGAGCTGGCGCACGCGCTGGCCAGCCCGAACGGTGGCATCGAGGTGGTCGAGGCCGTCGTACGCCGCGACAACCGCCGCGAGCTGGACGAGGCGATCAGGGCGCTAGCCACGATCCCCACGGCGTGAGTCGGGCGATCCAGAAGAGGCCGATGCCGGCGAGCATCCAGACGCTCGCCGACGTGGACAGCACGATCATCCGGTCCACTCGACCGTGCGACCGGCGCCAGACCCACAGCACCCAGGCGACCCCCAGGATCGCCACCAGCGCCACCGCCAGCAGGTTGCTCGACATCGCTCCGACGACGTCACCATGGGTCAGGTCGTTCACCGCCCGCAGGCCCCCGCAGAACGGGCACGGCTGCCCGGTGAGCCAGAGGAACGGGCAGTAGCCCCAGGACCCACTGTCGTGCGGGTCGCGCAGTCGCAGCGCCGCGAACGCCGCCAGCCCCGTCGCGCCCACCAGCGCCGGCGCCCGCAGATCGCGGCGCAGAGCGGGGACATCGGTAGTCACCAGGCCATTGTCGCCGACGCCGGCGCACCCTGGGGGAGGTGTGCCTGTTCCCAATCGTCGCCTGTGCCGGTGAGTCTGTTCCCTATCGCGGCGCGGGATAGGGAGCAGACTCACCGCTCCCTCGTCCTGCGAGGACTTGGTGGCGTCAGTCCTCCGTGCTGGCCGCCATGCCCTGGCCGATGAGATCCATGACCGTGGAGTCGGCGAGCGTGGTGACATCGCCGATCTCGCGCTTCTCGGCGACGTCGCGCAGCAGTCGGCGCATGATCTTGCCCGAGCGGGTCTTGGGCAGCTCGGGGACGATCATGATCTGGCGTGGCTTGGCGATGGCGCCGATCTCCTTGGCGACGTGGTCGCGCAGCTCCTTGACGATGTCGTCTCCGCCGTCACCGGCCGCCTCGCGCAGGATGACGAACGCGCAGACCGCCTGGCCGGTCATCTCGCCCGAGGCGCCGACCACCGCGGCCTCGGCGACCTTGGGGTGGGAGACCAGCGCGGACTCGATCTCGGTGGTGGAGAGCCGGTGGCCGGAGACGTTCATGACGTCGTCGACGCGGCCCAGTACCCAGATGTCGCCGTCGGTGTCCTTCTTGGCGCCGTCGCCGGCGAAGTACATTCCCGGCCAGCGTGACCAGTAGGTGTCGATGAACCTCTGGTCGTCGCCCCACAGGGTGCGCAGCATCGCCGGCCAGGGCTCCTTGATCACCAGGTAGCCACCGGAGCCGTCGGGGACCGACTCGCCGGCGTCGTTGACCACGTCGGCGACGATGCCCGGGATCGGGGTCATCGCCGAGCCGGGCTTGGCCGAGGTGACGCCGGGCAGCGGGGAG
>CAZTHV010000260.1:0-5068 GCA_964613165.1 uncultured Marmoricola sp. | reverse complement strand
CGGGCTGGTCCAGGGACTGCCGGTCGCGATCTTGGCCAACGACCCGACCGTGCGAGGCGGCGCCACCAACCCGTACACCACGACCAAGCTGCTGCGGCTCTTCGACATCGCCGAGCAGAACCGGCTCCCTTTCATCTCCCTGGTCGAGTCCGGCGGAGCCGACCTGCCCACCCAGGCGAACTTCTTCCTGCGCGGCGGCGGTCAGTTCCGGTCCCTGGCCATGCTCTCCGCCGCGGGGATTCCCACCGCCTCGGTGGTGTTCGGCAACGCCACCGCCGGCGGCGCCTACCTTCCCGGGATGTCGGACTACGTGATCTTGGTGCGAGAGCGCTCCAAGATGTTTCTCGGAGGACCTCCCCTGGTGAAGATGGCCACCGGGGAGGAGTCCGACGCCGAGAGCCTGGGCGGTGCCGCGATGCACACGCGCGAGTCCGGCGTCGGCGACTACCTCGCCGAGTCCGAAGTGGACGCCATCCGCATCGCCCGCGAGGTCGTCTCGACCTGGCCTGCGGCGGTCGAGCGCACCTGGTCGACCGGCCCGCACGACCCGCCGCTGCACCCGGCCGAAACTCTGCTCGACGTCTTCCCCGCCGACCTACGGCAGCCGTTCGAGCCCTCCCTGCTTCTCGAACGCGTGCTGGACGGCGGCCGCTTCTCGGAGTTCAAGCCCCTCTACGGACGATCCCTCACCACCGGCTGGGGAACCCTGTGCGGCTTCCGGGTCGGCATCGTGGCCAACCGTGCCGGCGTGATCTTCAGCGAGGAGGCGAACAAGGCCTCGCAGTTCATCCAGCTGTGCAACAAGCTGCGCACTCCCATCGTGTTCGTGCAGAACACGACCGGCTTCATGGTCGGCGAACAGTACGAACGTCGCGGGATCATCAAGGACGGCGCCAAGCTGATCAACATCGTCTCCAACAGCCGGGTTCCTCACATCACCTTGGTGATGGGCTCCTCGTACGGAGCTGGCAACTACGGCATGTCCGGCCGCGCCTTCCGACCGCGCTTCGTGTTCGCCTGGCCCAACAGCAAGACGGCCGTGATGGGCGCCCAACAACTGGCCGGAGTCATGTCGATCGTGCGCCAGCAGGCGGCGGCATCCCGAGGCGAGCCGTGGGACGCCGAGGAGGACGCCGAGCTGCGCCGGGGCATCGAGGAGCAGATCGAGGCCGAGGCAGACGCCTTCTACAACAGCGCGCGCCTGCACGACGACGGTGTGATCGACCCACGCGACACCCGCTGGGTCCTCGCACTCGCCCTGATGGCCTCGGCCGACCAGGACCACGAACCCACCCCGACCAACTACGGCACGTTCCGCATGTGAGACGACAAGGGAGCACCACCGGATGACCAGCACAATCTGGACCGCCAGCCTCCACGACCGCGAGTTGCGCGCGCTGGCCCGGCAGTTCGCGACCAAGGAGATCGCGCCCAACATGGCGCAGTGGGAGCTCGACGGCCTGGTGCCACGCTCCTTGCACGAGCGCGCCGCCGAACTCGACCTGCTCGGGGTCGGATACCCCGAGCGGATGGGCGGATCGGGCGGGGCGCTGCGTCAGGTCCTGGCTCTCACCGAGGAGATCGTCCTCGCCGGAGGCTCCCCGGGTCTCTGCGCCGCGCTGCTGGGGTTTCATCTCACGATCCCCCATCTCAGCGAGCTCGACGAGGCGGGGATCCAGAGGTGGGTGGAGCCCGTGCTGCACGGACGGAAGATCTGCGCATTCGCCGTCACCGAGCCGGTTGCCGGCTCCGATGTCGCCGGAATCCTCACCCAGGCCACCCTGGACGGGGACGAGTACGTCGTCAACGGCAGCAAGACCTTCATCACCTCCGCCACGCGAGCCGACTTCTTCCTGGTCGCCGCCAAGACCGGGCCAGGACGCTCGATGACCTTGCTCCTGATCGACCGTGACGCCCCCGGCCTTGGCGTCTCCTCCAAGTTCGCGAAGATGGGCTGGCTCTGCTCCGACACCGCCGAGGTGGTCTTCGAGGACGTGCGCGTGCCCATCGCCCAGCGGGTGGGCTCCCACGAGGACGGCTTCCCTCGGCTCATGCGGCACTTCGAGACCGAGCGCCTGTTTCTCGCCGTACAGGCGCAGGCGACCGCGCAGCGGGTCACCGACCTCACCTTGGACTGGGTCCGCAACCGCACCACCTTCGGAACCCCGCTGTCCGACAAGCAGGTCGTGCGATCGGCTATCGCCGCCATGGTGACCCAGACCGAGATCGCCCGCGCCTACAACACCCAGGCGATCGAGCTGGCCGCCCCCCACGACCCGAGCAGTCGAGTCCGCGCCGCGATGGCCAAGAACGTGTCGGTCGCCGCTGCCGACCTCTGCGTCGACAGGGCCGTCCAACTGCACGGTGGGATGGGCTACATGCGGGAGAACGAGGTCGAGCGTCACTACCGCGACAACCGCCTCATGCCGATCGGCGGCGGCGCCACCGAGCTCCTCGACGAGATCATCGCCAAGGCGGCCCTGGCATGAACGCGGCGACCGCTCCGGCCCTGCTCGGGCAGTCTGTGTACGACGCCTTCTCCGACGCGGCCGCCGCCCGTCCCGACCACCTCTTCATTGCCGACGGCCGGCACCGCCTGAGCTACCGCGAGGTCGATGCCTTGGCGACTCGCTTCGCCGATCGGCTCGCCGCAGCGGGGGTTCGACCGGGCGACCGGGTGGTGACCTGGCTTCCGACCACCTACGAGTGGGCGGTGACTGCTCTGGCCCTGGCACGAATGGGCGCCATCAACGTGCTCGCCAACACCCGCTACACCGAGGCCGAGCTGGAGCACGTGCTGGTCTCCTCGGAGGCATCGGCCCTGATCCACCCGGTGGCGGCGTTCGAGCGCGACTACCGACGCATGGCCGAGGGTCTGGCCACCGAACTCGGGACGACCCGGGGTCAACAGGTCGCGACGATCGCCTTCGAGCTCGGACAGGCGCCCGAGGTCACCTTCGCGACCTCCGCGCCGCCGCCGTCGCCGCCCCATCGGACACGGCCCGAGGACGTGCTCTACATCATCTTCACCTCCGGCACGACCGGAGCGCCCAAGGGCAGCATGACCCGACACGGCCAGGCCCTCCAGAGCGCCTTCAACAGCGGTCGCCGCCAGCGCTTCACTGCGGACGAGCGCCTGCTGTGCTTCCTGCCCATGTACCACTGCTTCGGCGCGGTCAACGCCTTCCTCAACGTGATCACTCA
The DNA here is from genome assembly GCA_964613165.1 of uncultured Marmoricola sp. Lineage (GTDB taxonomy): Bacteria > Actinomycetota > Actinomycetes > Propionibacteriales > Nocardioidaceae > Marmoricola. Next base: position 1,864 of record CAZTHV010000260.1, on the reverse strand, counting down.
CCGGGCGACGCTGCATCTTGCCGAGTTCGAGCCACACGCCATCCTGCGGCTGATCGAGGCCGAACGGATCACTGCGCTGTACGCCGTGCCGACCAACCTGATCCTGATGGCCCAGGCGCACCGGGAACTCGGCGACCAGGCGCCCGACCTCAGCAGCTGGCAGCGCGGGATCACCGGCGGCGGCGAGCTGCCCGCCGAGATGATCGACTACCTCACCACGGTGATCGGCGTCGGCCATCTGACCAGCGCCTACGGCATGACCGAGTGTTCTGCGATCATCACTCAGTCCGACCACGACGACCCCGTCGAGGTACGCCTGGGCACCGTCGGGCGGCCGATGCCCGGAGTCGAGATGCGCGCAGTCGACGCCGGCGAGGCGCTGCAGGAGATCCAGGTCCGTGGCTACACCGTGCACGCAGGCTACTGGGGCATGGACCCCACCACCTCGCTGGTCGACGGCACGTGGTTCGCGACCGGCGACTGCGGCAGGATGCGGGAGGACGGGTCCTGGACGATCCACGGACGGGTCAAGGACATGTACAAGAGCTCGGGCTTCAACGTCTACCCGCTCGAGATCGAGACCGAGTTGCTCAAGCATCCCTCGATCGTCGAGGCCGCGGTCGTGGGGGTCACCCACCCCACCTTGATCGAGGCCGGGGTCGCCTACGTCGTACCTGCCCCGTCGGCGGTGATCGACGAGGGCGAGGTACGCGAGTTCCTGCGGGAGCGGCTGGCCAAGTTCAAGGTGCCTCTACGCGTGATCAGCGTGGACGCGCTCCCCCGAAGCACGGCGACGCTGAAGATTCAGAAGTTCGAGCTTCGCCGCCGGGCCGCCGGTCTCTTCGAGGACGCCGGATCGGCCCGATGAGAACAGTGAGTCCACAGGTCGCAGCCCCGCGATCGCCAACGCTCGTGGCCCCTCCCCGGCCACCGAACCGACCAGGGTGTGAAGTGAACAGAATCTCGTCGGTCCTCGTCGCCAACCGCGGCGAGATCGCCAGCCGTGTCTTCCGGACCCTGCGCGAGGCCGGTCTGCGCAGCATCGCCGTCTTCAGCGACCCCGACGAACAGCTACCGTTCGTCCGCGACGCCGATCTGGCGATCCGGCTGCCCGGGAGCACTCCGGCACAGACCTATCTGGACGCCGAGCGCATCATCGAGGCCGCCGTGCGCCACGGGGCCGACGCGATCCACCCCGGCTACGGATTCCTCTCGGAGTCGGCGAGCTTCGCGGCGGCGGTCAGCGCAGCCGGGCTGACCTGGATCGGACCTCCCCCTTCGGCGATCGAGCTGATGGGCTCGAAGATCGAGTCCAAGCGCCTGATGGACGAGGCCGGCGTGCCCACTCTTCCTTGGGCAACCACCGAGGGGCTGGATCAGGAAGCCGTCATGGAGGCCGCGGAGCGGATCGGCTATCCGCTGCTGATCAAGGCCAGTGCCGGCGGCGGCGGCCGCGGTATCAGGCTGGTGGCCTCGCCCGCCGAACTCGTGCCGACGCTGCGTTCCGCAGCCGGCGAGGCGGAGCGCTCCTTCGGCGACGGAACCCTCCTACTGGAGCGCTTCGTGCTCTCCCCCCGCCACATCGAGGTCCAGGTTGTCGCCGACGCCCACGGCGCCGCGACCGCGCTCTTCGAGCGAGAGTGCTCGATCCAGCGACGCTTCCAGAAGGTGATCGAAGAGGCCCCCTCGCCGGCCGTCGACGCGGAACTGCGCGAGCAGCTGTGCGGCTCTGCGGTGCGAGCCGCACAGGCCGTGGGCTACCAGAACGCCGGCACGGTCGAGTTTGTGATGGCACAGGACGGTGCGTACTACTTCCTGGAGATGAACACCCGGCTCCAGGTCGAGCACCCGGTCACCGAGGAGG
>CAZTHV010000259.1:0-5069 GCA_964613165.1 uncultured Marmoricola sp. | reverse complement strand
CAGCTCCTCGTCGCTCATCGCGACGAAGTCGTCCTCGATCGCGTTGACGGCCTTGGCGATGGACTCCAGATGGCGCAGGATCTTGCCCTCGCCGATGCGCAGGACCTTGTCGATGAGCGACACGCAGACCACTCCTGGGTCAGGTTGGGGAAACGAGCCCGCTTCGGGCCCGCGCCATCCTACCCAGGGCCACCTCAACACAAGGCGGGTACGCGGAGGTCTACTCGTCCTCTTCTGCGCGCTGCTGCCGGGCTCTCTGCTCGGCCGCCTTCCGGCGCTGCTCCTCGGCCCGCTCGCGCACCCGCCGGAGGAACTCCTCGTCGGACTCCGGCGTCGGTCCCATCGCCCGGCCGGGGCGGTCGTACTCCGGGTAGTCCGGCGCCGCGTCCGGCGGCAGGGTCCCGGCCGGGACCCGCGGGCGTCCGGCCACCAGCCAGGCGATCGCACCGACCGGGGTGAACACCAGGATCAGCAGGATCCAGGCGATCTTCGGCAGGTGCCGCACCTCGCCGTCGCGGCTCGTGATGGCGTCGACCACGCAGAAGATGGTCAGGGCGAGCAGCAGCAGGAAGGGCAGCGCGCGGATCATCCGTCCTCCTCCGGCTCGGTCCATTGAGTCTAGAGCCCCGCGATCTCCGCGTGCAGGGCGGCGGCCAGATCGCCGCGATCGGCCACCTCGATGGCGGACAGGCCGAGCCAGCCCGCGAAGCCGGCCAGCTCGGCGGCCAGCTCCGCTGCGGTCTCCCCGGGCGCCTGCTCCTCGGAGTACGCCGCCTTGACCTGCAGCACACCGTGAGGACGGTCGGCCTTGAGATCCACTCGCCCGACGATGCGGTCGCCGAGCAGGAAGGGCAGCACGTAGTAGCCGTGCACTCGCTTCGGCGCCGGCACGTAGATCTCGATGCGGTAGCGGAACCCGAAGAGCTGCTCGGTCCGGGATCGCTCCCACACCAGCGGGTCGAACGGGCTGAGCAGCGCTCGGGCACGGACCCGGCGGGGCAGCCGGGCATCGCGATGGAGGTACGCCGGGCGCCGCCAGCCCTCGACCGAGACCGGCACCAGCTCGCCGGCCCCGACCAGGCCGGCCACCGCCTCCCGAGTCTCCGCCACGCCCATCCGGTAGTAGTCACGCAGGCACTGCTCACTCGCCACGCCGTGCGAGAGCGCCGCACGACGGATCAGCTCCTGAGCTGCCTCCTGGGCCGTCGGCGTCGGCACGGCCAGCACCTCGGCCGGCAGCACCCGCTCGGGCAGGTCGTAGCGGATCTCGAACTGCGCGTTGCGCCCGGCGATCGCCAGCCGCCCGCCCATGTAGAGATGGTCCAGCAGGCGCCGGGTCATCGACCAGTTCCAGCCCCAGTGGTCCTTGACCCGGGGCCTGCCGTCGTCGAGATCCCGAGCGGTGCTCGGGCCGCGAGCCGCGATCTCGGCGAGCAGCTCGTCCTCGGCCGCCTCCTCGGGAAGCTCGGCGAACCACTTGTGCCGGCGCTGCCGGTAGTGCTCCATCCGGTGCCGCATCACCGGCCAGAGGTCGACCGGCATCATCGCCTGGACGTGCGCCCAGTACTCGACCAGTCGGCGGGGCCGCCGCTCGGTGGCCCGGTCGGTGGCACGGCGCAGCAGCTCGGGGTCGTAGGGGCCCATCCGGGAGTAGAGCGGCATGTAGTGCGCCCGCTGCACCACATTGACCGAGTCGACCTGGAGCACGCCGGTGCGACCGATGGCCCGGTCCAGCGTCCGCATCGTCGGGGTGGCGTGCGCCGGGTCCAGGAATCCCTGGGCGGCCAGGGCGACCCGCCGGGCCTGTGCCGTGCTCAGCGACTCCATGACCCATGAACCTAGACCCATGAGCCTGACTGCCGCGGAGAGGTGAGTCGCGCCCCTCGGCGCTACCCCTGCGGGATCTCGAGGAGCTTCTCGCGGACGGCGTACATGACGGCCTCCATGCGCGAGTGCAGCTGGAGCTTGTCCAGGATGTTGCGGATGTGGTTCTTCACCGTGTTCTCGCTGATGAACAGCTCCTTGGCGACATCGCGGTTGTTCATCCCGCGTGCGACCAGGCGCAGCACCTCCAGCTCACGCTCGGTGAGCTTGGGCGCGGCCTGCTGCTCGCGGCCGGCCCGGGAGATCTCCTTGAACTCGTCGATGAGCTTGGTGGCCATCGCCGGGCTGATCAGCGACTGCCCGCCGGCGACGACACGGACCGCCTGGGCGACCTCGTCGATCGAGGCGTCCTTGAGCAGGTAGCCCACGGCGCCGCCCCGCACCGCCTCGTAGAGGTCGCGCTCCTCGTCGCTGACGGTGAGCATGATGATCCGGGTGTCCGGGAAGAGCGCGGCCACCTGGACACAGGTCTCCAGCCCGCCCCGCCGGGGCATGCGTACGTCGAGCAGCACCACATGCGGAGCGGAGGACCCGATCGTCTCCACCGCGGCCACGCCATCGCCGGCCTCGCCGACCACCCGGATGTCGGGCTCGGCGGCGAGCAGCATCGTCAGGCCGCGCCGGAACAGCTCCTGATCGTCGACCACGACGACCCGGATCGGCTCCCCCGTTGGGCTCAGCACTCCCACCCGGGCATCATGTCAGAACGTGCAGGCGAAGTCTCGGCGCAGTGGGACCGATCCCGATCACCCCAGGTCGAGGGAGATCACGCCGTAGTCGTAGCCCCGGCGGCGGTAGACCACCGACGGCCGCTCGCTCTCCTTGTCCACGAAGAGGTAGAAGTCGTGGCCGACCAGCTCCATCTCGTAGAGCGCCTGCTCCAAGGTCATCGGCGCCGCCACGTGAGTCTTCTCGCGGACCACGAGCGGACCGTCGCCGTCGACCGCGACCGGCCCCACGACATGCTCGGAGACCGCCTCGACCTCCTGGACCGCGACGCCCTTGGCGTCGTTGTCCGACCGGGCCATCGCATGGTGCACCGACTCCGGTGTGCGCTGGCCGCGGTGCACCTTGCGGCGGTCGGCGGCCCGGCGCATCTGCGCTGCCATCTTGTCCAGGGCGAGATCGAGCGCGGCCATCTTGTCCTCGGCGGCCGCCTCGGCGCGCACGACCGGACCACGGGACTTGGCGGTCAGCTCGACACGGACCTGGCGGTCGGGCTGCCGCGAATTGCGCTCCCGCTCGAGCAGCACCTCGACTCGGATGATGCGGTGATCGTGCTTCTCCAGCCTGGCGAGCTTGTCCTCCACGTGCTCCCGGAATCGCTCCGACACCTCGCATTGACGGCTGCTCACGACGACATCCATGCCGACCTCCCAGTCTCGATGACACTCTTCCCAATGAGCCCGACGGACAGAGCCGCGGACGCGCAAGATGGAGTCCGCCCGGCCGACCTGGTCTTCGTCCCCACACCCGCCTGCTGAGGGGTTCGCAGCTTCTGTGCCACTACTGCCCTTCTCCCCCGGAGCACCGTGTCTGACGATGGCCGGGAGGCAGGACTTACGACTAAGCCGCACCGTGATCGGCGGCACCCGCTCCGACGAGCAGAGACGGTCACCGCCTTACGTGGGCCGTTTCGCCTGCGACTGGCATCGGCTTGCCAGAGCGCCCCCGATCGGAGCTCTCCGACGCAACCACGGACCCGGACGGACTCCATGACCAGACGTTAGCCGGGCGGCAAGGGAATCGGTAGCGGACCCGGGGAACCGAGGACCCCGGAGCTCGCGCGGGTCCTCCGCAATCGGGTCGCGGCGACCGTCGTCACCGCCGCCACGGGCACTCCGGCCGCGGTCAGAGCACGTTGCGCCTCTCGTGCGGTCGCGCCGGTGGTGATCACGTCGTCGCACACGATCGCCACCACCGGCACCCCCTCCCGGACCAGCGCCGCGCGCGCCGTACGCCGCACCGCGAGGCGTCCGGCGAGGTTGGCGGCTCGCTCCGCGGCGTCCAGGCCGGCCTGGTCGGCGACCCGCCCGCGCACCCGCAGCATCGCCACGACCCGCACTCGGTGTCCGTCCTCCCGGACCACCCGGGCAGCCACCCGGGTGAGCCGCAGCAGCGGATCGTGGCCGCGCCGACGCACCACACCGGAACGCGAGGGAACCGGCACCAGCACGACCTCGCCGGCCTGCCCGGCGGCGGCGAGCGCGTCCCGGACGACCGCGCCGAGCACGACGCCCAGCGGTGCGCGTAGCCCGAACGCCTGCCGCTCCTTGTGGGCCAGCAGCACCGAGCGCAGCGTCCCGTCGTACGCCGCGCCGGCGAAGACCGGCGCCAGGCCGGGCGGGCACGGGTCCGGCCACACCCGGTGCCCGGACAGCGGCAGCGACGCCGCGCACGCCCGGCACAGCAGACGACCGGGAGCCGCACATCCCACGCAGGCCGAGCCCAGGACCAGGTCACGCGCCGCGTCGAGCATGCGCCCATGGTGACGCCCGGACGCCGGGACTGCTCGCGGGAGGCGGAGCCCTGTGGAGAGTCAAGGCGCGAGCGCCACGACCTCGGGCACCTCCACGCGCAGCCAGTGCCCGGAGGGCCCCTGCTCGAAGAGCCGACCGCCCTCGACGAGGACGCGGCTCGGGATGGCGGGGTCCGGCGACGCCGCCAGCGAGAGCACCCGGTCGCGCGGCAGGTCGGTCATCCGCGTGGCCGGATCGCCCGGCGAGCCGCCCAGCTCGACGACGACCAGATCGGCTCGGTCCTCTCCGGACTGCCCGGCCCCGTCGTCGGCGCGCTGGACCGCCACCACCACCGACGAGGCCGCCGTCTGGCCGATGTCGAGCACCGGCCCGGGATCGCCGGCCACCTGCAGCCGCCGGGCCCGGAAGGCACGCAGCGAGCCGTCCTCGCCGCGACCGAGATCGCTGACCAGGACGGCGGGGCCACCAGGCCGGTTCACCGTGGCGGCCAGGTGAGCGCCGTCCCGGGTCACCGCGAAGGCGGCGATGTCGGCTCCGCTGATGCCGGGCACGCGGATCACCCGCTCGCGCCGGTCGACGACCAGGTGCACCACGGCACCACGAGCGGTGCGGTCGATCACCCAGAGCCCGCCGAACCGGTCGTAGACCGGGCGGAGCAGAGCGGTCCCCGTGATGGCCGTCCGGACCCGCCGCGCCGCGCGGGAG
>CAZTHV010000258.1:2349-5071 GCA_964613165.1 uncultured Marmoricola sp. | reverse complement strand
CCGAGGTACGCCGGACCGCGGTCCACAAGGCCCACCTGCGGATCTACGAGGCGATCGCCTCCCGGGACCCTGCGGCCTCGGCAGATGCGATGCACGACCACATCCAGGAGTACGTCCGGTACGCCGAGCGGAAGTACCCCGAGGTCCTCGCCGCGCCCATCGTCTGGAATCTCTGAGGCGGAAACGAGCCGATCAGGACCAGGGAGAGGGCACGCCCAGCAGCCGGGCGATCGTCCCGCCCAGGACGAGCTTGGTCTCGTCGTCGGTGAGCCCGAGACGCTCGATCGCCCGGATCTCGTCGCCCGGCGAGGTCATCGGCCAGTCGGAGCCGAAGACGATGCGCTCGGCCCCGTGCTTGCGGATCAGCGCCGCGACCCGCTCCGGCCGGAGCGTCGCCAGGCTCGGGGGCCACGAGGTCTCCAGCACCACGTCCGCACCCGCCAGCATCTCCTCGGCATCGTCGAGGATCTTGTAGCCGCCGAAGTGGCATGCCATCAGCCGCAGGTCAGGGAACTGGGTGGCGATGTCGCGGATCAGCTTCGGGCTGGACAGGCTGTTGCGACGGGCGTCGCCGCCCTCCCCGACGTGGGTGATCACCGCGATCTCGTCGCCGAAGGCCTCGAACAGCTCCCACAGTCTCGGATGACCCAAGCCGAAGTCCTGGAACAGGGGATGGATCTTCACCCGGGTGATCCCATGCCGGCGCAGGCTGGCCATGTTCTCCTCGACTGCGAGGTCCACGTGCACGGTGCCGAACGCGAGCCGGTTCTCGGCCGCCAGTCCGGCGGCGAACTCGTTGACCCTGTCGACGTGACGAGCCTCGTTGGCGATCACCAGGCAGCAGCTGACATCAACGCCGCTGGCGGCCATGTCGTCGAGCAGACCGCCCACGGTGCCGTCACCTTGGGCCTCCAGCCCGGGAACCCGGTTGCCCCCGAGTGCGAGCGCGGCGATCTTGTCGGGCCAGACATGCGTATGAGCGTCGATGATCATGACTGCGCCTCAAAGCTTTCCGGACTCGCCGCCATCGACCACGAACACCGCGCCAGTGGTGAAGGCCGACAGCGGGGACAGCAGGACACACGCCAGGGGCACGATCTCGCCCGGGTCCGCCATCCGTCCGCTCGGGATCTTGGCGACCCGTCGCGCCAGTAGGTCCGGCGACTCGGTGACGGCCTTCTGCGCGTCGGTGACGAACGCACCAGGAGCGATGCAGTTCACCTGGACGTTGTTGGCGGCCCACTCCGCGGCGAGCGCCTCGGTGAACCGCACCATCGCCCCCTTGGAGGTGGAGTACGCGACGAGGTGCGGCTTGCCGCGGACGCCGGTGGTGGAGGCGACGTTGACGATCCGGCCGCCGCCCTGCTCGATCATCACCCGCCCCGCCCGCTGGGCGAGAAGCATCGGGGCCAGCACGTTGACCGTGAGCGCACCCTTCCAGACTGCCGGCTCCTGATCCACGAACCGGCCGGCCGGCGCGATCCCGGCGTTGTTCACCAGGCCGTCGATCCGCCCGTGGCGGGCGACGACCTGGTCGACGAGACCGGCGACCGAGGACTCGTCCGTCATGTCCGCCTCGATCACCGAGACCCGGCCGCCTCCTCGCGAGGCGACCTCGTCGAGGGCACCCCTGCTCCGGGCTGCCGCCACGACATGGGCACCCTCCGCGGCCAGCCCGAGGGCCATCGCCGCGCCCAGGCCACGACTGGCGCCGGTGACCAGCACCACGGTGTCAGCAAGCCCGAGGTCCATCAGGAGCTCTCCTTCGCGAGCCGGCGGGCGAGTGAGTCCAGGAGCACCTCGGTGGCGCCTTCGTACACCCGCAGCGGCCTGGCGTTGCGGTAGAGCCGCTCGATCTTGGAGCCGCGGACCAGCCCGAAGCGGCCCATGGTCTGGAGCGATCGGTCCACCACCCGCCCCGCGGCCTCGGTCGCGCTGACCTTGGCGATGGAGGAGTAGTCCAGGCGCCCGAGCGGATCGGACTTCGCCAGGGCCGCGGCCCGGTAGACGATCGCCCGCGAGGTCTCGACGTCGGTCCACGATTGAGCCAGGCCCTGCGCCACCGCACCCAGCTCGATCAACGGGCGGCCGAACTGCTCGCGCGCCTTCGCATGGCGTACTGCCTCGTCCAGCGCCGCCTGAGCCAGGCCCACGGCCGATGCCGCCACGGAGACGCGGAAGACCGCCAGGGTCTGCAGCATCAGCGAGAAGGCCTTGCCCGGCACGCCGAGCCGGTGGTCCGCCGGGACCCGTACGTCGGCGAAGGTGAGCTCACCCAGGATGTGCGGCGCCATCAGGTCGGCACCGCGCTCGATCGTCAGACCCGGCGCGTCACCAGGAACCAGCACCATCGACCACCCCTCGCCCTCCCGAACCAGGACGCAGTAGAAGGCCGCCACGCCGCCGTTGGTGATGAAGGACTTCGCGCCGTTGATCACCACGCTGTCGCCGTCCTCGACCAGAGTGGTCGTGACCGCACGAAGATCGGATCCGACACCCGGCTCGGTCAGCGCCAGCCCGGCGATCGCGTCCAGGGCGGCCACGCGCGGCAGCCATTCGGCACGGAGGGCGTCGGAGCCGCCGACGGAGAGCGAGTAGCTGCCCACTCCCTGCATCCCGAACAGCGAGTCGAGGTGAGCCGAGGAGTACATCAACGCCTCGCGGACGACGCCGATCGTGAGCGGGTCGAGCACCTCGTGCTCGCCTCCGAAGGCGGCCGGCA
>CAZTHV010000258.1:0-2339 GCA_964613165.1 uncultured Marmoricola sp. | reverse complement strand
CACGACGTACCTCGCCAGACCGCTGGCGCGCAGCTCCTCTAGGACACGCGGATGCACCTCCACGCACTCGTCGGCCTCGGACGCGTACGGCTCCACCGCCGCCGCGACCGCTCGGGCCCTCTCTTGAATCGCGCGGTGCTCTGAGCTCAGGTCGAACACTGGTCCATCCTCCACGGTCGGATCGAGTAGGGGCGAGCCGATGTCTCAGCGGCGCTGGTCGAACTTGCGACCCAGCATCTCCGAGACGATCCGGATCCGCTGCATGGTCGGCGTTCCGCCGGCGATCGCCCATCCGTGCGCGTCGCGATGCAGCCGCTCCAGCCCGTACTCCTCGGTGTAGCCGTTGCCGCCGTGCAGCTGCATGGCGAGGTCGGTGACCCGCTTGGCCATCTCGTTGCAGGTGCACTTGGCGAGTGAGACCTGGAGGGCGTCGGGCATCCCGCGGCCGGCGCCGGCTGCTGCTCGTTCGAGCAGCAGCCGGGCAGCGTCGACCTGCAGTGCCATGTCGGCCAGCACGACCTGGACGGACTGGAACTCGACGAGCTGCTTGCCGAACTGCTCACGCTCCTGGACGTAGCGCACGGACCGGTCGAGCGCCTCCTGTCCGATCGCCAGGCTCATGGTCGAGTTGCCCAGGCGCTCGATCGAGAAGGCCCCGAAGAGCTTGGAGAAGCCACCCGCGGCGACGACCACGTTCTCGGCCGGCACCTCCACGTCCTCCAGGATCACGTCGGCGGACGGGACGCCACGGAAGCCCATGAGCCGCTCGCGGACGCCGAACGAGACTCCGGGCATGTCCTTGTCGACGACCACGGCGCCGATGCCTCGCGCGCCGGGTGCGTCGCTGAGCCGGCAGTAGACCAGGTACTGATCGGCCTCGCTCCCGTTGGAGACCCAACGCTTGAGTCCGTTGAGCACGAGCCCACTGCCGGTCGACCGCGCCCGTGTGCGCATGTCGGTCGCCGCCGAGCCGGCGTCGGGCTCGGAGATCGCCACGGCCATCGTCTTCTCGCCGGTGATGATCGGCGGCAGCCAGCGCTCCCGCTGCTCCTCGTTGGCCAGGTGCTTGACGACCTGGGCCGGGCCGGTGTTCGCCTCGAACACCTGGAACCCGGCGGGCCGGCAGACGCGTCCGAACTCCTCGATCACGGCCAGCGCCTCGCCGATCGGAGCCCCGGAGCCCCCGTACCGCTCGTCGTGCGCGATCCCGAGGAAGCCCAGGGAACCCAGCTGCTTGCGCTGCTCAGGGGAGATCGGCGTCCGGTTGATGTCCAGATCCTCGGCGATCGGGCCGTAGACGTCGTTCGCGACCTTCGCGGCGAGCTGCCGGATCTCCCGGTACTGATCGTCCGCACCCAGCATGACCACCTCCATAGTTGTAATCATTATCCTAGATTTGAACGCCGGCAGCGTCAACCTCGTCTGGCGAACTAATGATTATCATGATAAGAAATGATCGTGAGCTTCTCCCCCACAGACGTCGTCATCGTCGAGGCGGTGCGGACCGCGTCCGGCCGCGGCCGCGAGAGCGGAGGACTGTCGGGCGTCCACCCGGTCGACCTGCTCGCCCAGACGTTCACGGCCCTGCTCGACCGGACCGGCATCGACCCCGGGCTCGTGGACGACGTGATCGTCGGGTGCGTGTCCCAGGTCGGCGAGCAGTCCGCCACGCCGGGACGGATGGCCTGGCTGGGCGCCGGCCTCCCCGAGCACGTGCCGGCCACCACCATCGACCGCAAGTGCGGGTCCAGCCAGCAGGCGGTCAGCTTCGCGGCCCAGGCGATCCGCGCCGGCGACAACGACCTCGTCGTCGCCGGCGGCGTGGAGTCGATGAGCCGCGTCGCGATGGGGTCGGCCCGCATGGGAGCGGATCCGTACGGCGCTCAGGTCGCGGTCCGGTTCGCACCCGGCCTGGTCTCCCAGGGCGTCGCCGCGGAGCTCGTCGCGGCCCGGTGGCAGCTGAGCCGCACGCAGCTGGACGAGCTGGCCGTCTCGTCCCATGAGCGTGCCGCCGCGGCACTGACCGCGGGGGCCTTCGCCCGCGAGACCGTTCCGATCACCACCCCGACGGGGACCTTCGACACCGACGAGACGGTCCGGGCCGAGAGCACCGTGGGGAGACTGGCCCAGCTCGCGCCGGTCTTCGAGAGCCCCGAGCTGGCCGCGCGGTTCCCGCAGATCACCTGGAGCGTGACCGCCGGCAACTCCTCCCAGATCACCGACGGCGCCAGCGCGGTGCTGCTCACCACCGCCGCGAAGGCGGCCGAGCTCGGGCTCCGGCCACGCGCGCGTACAGGAAGGCGATGGTCCTGACCCACAGGATCGGCCCGCCGAGGCCT
>CAZTHV010000257.1:3779-5072 GCA_964613165.1 uncultured Marmoricola sp. | reverse complement strand
TGGTCGCCACCCGAGGTCGCGACGAGTCGATGACGCTGCGCGGCGGCGACGGCACGTATGCCGAGGGCGTGCTGCTCGACCTGGACTACTGGGCGCTCATCCCGCGCTGAGCCGCCCGCCGGAGACCGAGGACTCGCCCGGAGCATCGCGGAGGGCGAGCGGCGAGATACCGTGCACCACGACGGAGACGGGGATGTCGTGGAGAGGAGGCCCGGTGGAAGCCGGTGAGGCGGCGCAGGGGGCGCCGACGAGCGCGGTCGAGCGTGCCGCGGCGGTGCTGGGTCTGTTCGCCTCGGCCACCACGGCGACACTGGGCATCACCGAGATCGCCCACTCGCTCGGGCTCTCCAAGGCCGTGGTCCACCGGCTGCTCGGCGCTTTGCGGGAGTCGGGGCTGATCGAGTTCGAGGCCTCGACCCGGCGCTACCGCCTGGGGCCGATGGCGCTCGCCCTCGGCCTGGCCTACCTCGCCAACGTCGACGTGCGAGGCCTGGCCCGGCCTCTCCTGGAGCGCCTGAGCGAGCTGACCGGCGAGACCGCGACGCTCTCCCTGCGGCAGGGCTGGAGCAGGGTCTACATCGACCAGGTCAACCCGGTCAACGAGGTCCGGATGACCGTGCCGATCGGCCGTCCCTTCCCCCTGCACGCGGGCTCCTCGTCCAAGGTGATGCTGGCCTTCCTGGGCGAGTCCGAGCAGGAGGAGTTCTTCGCCTCCCAGTCCCTGGACCCGCTGACGCCGGCCACCGTCGTCGACCCGGTCGCGCTGCGCCAGGAGCTGGCCGAGATCCACGGGCGCGGGTTCGCCCGCTCGGCCGGCGAGCGACAGAGCGGTGCCTATTCGATCGCCGCGCCGGTGCTCGACCACCGCGGCGCGGTCGCGGGGGTGGTCTCCGTCTGCGGTCCCGCCGAGCGGTTCTCGGCATCCTGGGAGTCCGCGGTCGAGCCGCTGCTGGTGGGCACTCGCGAGCTCTCCCGCCAGCTGGGCTTCCAGGGCACTCCCTAGTCGACCGGCTCGGGGAGCGGCAGGCGGCGCTCCACCTGCGCCGCCACGCGCAGCGCGAGATCCTCCCGCCCCGCGGGAGCGATCACCTGGACGGAGACCGGCAGGCCGCGGCGTACGCCGACCGGGACGCTGACGGCCGGCAGTCCCGCCAGGCTCGCTGCCGCCGTGAAGCGGCACATGCTGGTCTCCAGCGGCTCGGTCGTGCCGTCCGGCCAGGTGACCCCGTCGCCGGCCGAGCGCGGCGCGAGGTAGGGCACGGCGGGCGTGACCATCACATCGGCCAGGAGGAA
>CAZTHV010000257.1:0-3746 GCA_964613165.1 uncultured Marmoricola sp. | reverse complement strand
GCCGGCACAGCTCCAGGCGGGCGGCGAGCGTGTCCAGGTAGTCCACCGCCGGCACGGTGAGCCCCGACCTGAGCGTGGCCAGGATCCCCGGATCGTAGGGCGGATCAGCCTGCCTCAGGTAGGGCCGGTGCCAGGCCGCGCCCTCCGGGAGCATCAGGCCGAAGCCGATCCGGACCTGCTCGTCGAGGCCGGGCACATCGGTCTCGCCGAGCTCCAGCACCTCGTGGTCGCCGGCCAGGTCGGCCAGGCAGCGCTCGTAGGCCCCGGCCACCTCGGGCTCGACCGGACCGAGCGCCGAGGTGGGCAGCGTGGCGATGCGCAGCCGCGAGAGAGGCGCGGGGTCTCCCGCCCCCGTGAGAGCGTGGAGCAGGACGCCCGCGTCGGCGACCGTCCGGGTGAGCAGGCCGACACAGTCCAGGGTGGCCGACAGCGGGAGCACCCCGGCCGTGCTCAGCGCGCCCAGGGTCGGCTTGAGGCCCACCACGCCGCACATCGCCGCGGGCATCCTGACCGAGCCGAGGGTGTCGGTCCCCAGCGCCCAGATCGCGGTGCCGGAGGCAACGGCTGCCGCGGAGCCGCCCGAGGAGCCACCGGCGGTGCGCTCGGCGTCCCAGGGGTTCTGGGTCTGCGGTGTCCGGACCCCGAAGGCGAACTCGTGGGTGTGCGTCTTGCCGAGCAGCAGCGCGCCGTGCCGTCCGGCCTCGGCGACGCACTGGGCGTCCTGGCCGGGCCGGCGTCCGGCGAGCACTGCCGAGCCGGCCTCCGTGGGCAGGTCGGCGGTGTCGATCATGTCCTTGACGGCGTACGGCACGCCGTAGAGCGGGTCGGCGTGGTCCGCGAGCCCGGACTGCAGCGCCTGGGCGGTCCGGAGCAGGTCCTCGCCCCGGTAGGTCGCCGCCCAGGCGTGCACCTCGGCGTCGACGCGGTCGCGCCGGGCCAGCAGATCCTCGACCAGCTCGGGCACCGAGAGCCGCCCGTGGCGCAGCTCGACGCCGATCTCCAGCAAGGACAGGGCGTGAGGCGCGGTCATCGGCGGGGACTCCTGTCGGGGGAGAGAGTTTCTCAGGGCAGGTGTGGCGGTTGCTCTTGACAGTGTGGCCGCACCTCGTCGAGGCTAGGTGAAACAACGTACCGCTGAACGGAACAAACCGGAAGAAGGGGGGACGAGGTGACCACGGTGCTCACCGGGCTGGCCGTCGGCTCGCTCATCTTCGTGGTGTCCAGTGGGCTGACCCTGGTCCTCGGCGTCCTGCGGATCGTCAACTTCGCGCATGGCGGCTTCTTCCTGGTCGGCGCCTATCTCGCCTACCAGCTGCAGCACGGTCGCGAGCACTCGATGGTGGTCTTCGCCGGGCTGGTCGTCGTGGCGGGGGTGCTCACCGCCGTGCTCGGCGTCCTGGTCGAGCGGCTGCTGCTCCGGCGCTTCTATCCGGCCGCCCAGGAGACCATGCTGCTGGCGACGTACGCCGTGCTGCTGACCATGCAGGGCGGCGTGCAGCTCGTGTGGGGCAGCAACCAGCGCACCCAGCCGCGCCCGGAGGGTCTCGGCGGCGCCTTCGACATCGGTGGCGCGGTGCTGCCGCGCTACGACCTGATGCTGATCCTGGTCGGCGTGGCCGTCTTCGGTGGTCTGCAGTGGCTCGTCTACGGCTCCACGTTCGGCCGGCAGATCATCGCGGTCTCGGAGGACCGCTACATGGCGTCGTTGCTGGGCATCAACGTCTCCCGGGTCTACGCCGCGACCTTCGGCGTCGCGATCTTCCTCGCCGGGCTCGGTGGTGCGCTGGCCGCGCCCACGCTGAGCATGACCCCGGGGATCGCCACCACCTTCATCCTCTACTCCTTCGCCGTGGTGATCATCGGCGGCTTCGGCAGCATCAGCGGCTCGCTGATCGCCAGCCTGCTGCTCGGCGTCCTCGCGAGCGTTCTGGGCGCGCACGCTCCCGCGTTCGCCGACTTCGCGCTCTACCTGCCGATGCTGCTGATCCTGGTGCTGCGGCCCGAGGGGCTGCGCGCCACGGCGACCCGGGAGGTGGTGGTCGCGTGAGCACCATGCCGCGGAGGGCCGCAACGGTGGTGGCCCTGGTGCTCACCGTCCTGGTGGTGCTCGGGCTGCCACAGCTCGCCACCGCCGGCCAGCTGTTCTTCGCCAACACGGTCGTGGTCGCCGTCGTCTTCGCCACCAGCACCAACCTGCTCTTCGGTCAGGGCGGCATCCCGTCGTTCGGTCAGGCGGGCTTCTTCGGCTCGGGTGCCTACGCCGCCGCGCTGGCCTCGGACCGGGGCCTGCCCGTGCTGGTCTGCCTGACGGTCGGCATCGTCGTGGCCGCCGCGGTCGGTGCCGTGGCCGGCCTGATCGCCTGGCGCAGCTCCGGCCTGGCGTTCTCGATGTTGACCCTGGCGTTCGCGCAGTCGCTGTACACGCTGGCGATCCGCAGCGAGTGGCTCGGCGGCTACAACGGGCTGTCCGGGTTCTCGCTCGACTCGGTGCTCGGCGTCGACCTGTCCGACCCCGGGTTCGTCTGGTACTTCGCGGTCCTGGTCGCCGCCGTCGTGGTCATCTGCTTCTGGGTGATCTCCCGGTCGCCGTTCGGCCTGACCCTGCGAGCGATCAAGGACGACCCGGTGCGCGCGCTCTTCCTCGGGGTGAACGTGCGGGCCTACCGGACCGTGGCGTTCGTGCTGGCGGCAGCCGGAGCCGGAGCCGCGGGAGCTCTCTCGGCCTACCTCAACCAGGTGGTCACCCCGGACTCGCTGTACTGGACCTCGTCCGCGGTGCCGGTCATGATGCTCGTCTTCGGCGGCATGGGCGCCTTCCTCGGCCCCGCGCTCGGCGCGGTCGCCTTCTCCGGCCTGGAGCACTACCTCTCGGCGTGGACCGGCTCCTACATCTTCTACCTGGGCCTCCTGCTGCTCGTGACGCTGGTGGTGCTGCCCCGCGGGCTCGTCTCGCTGCCGGCGATCGTCAGCCGGCGCTGGCGCGGAGGGGGTGAGGACCGGTGAGCCTCTCGGTGGAGCTGCAGGGAGTGGTCAAGCGATTCGGTGGCAACGCCGCGCTCGACGGCGTCGACCTGAGCGTCGAGCCGGGCCGGATCCACGCGGTGATCGGTCCCAACGGCGCCGGCAAGAGCACCCTGTTCGGCGCGATCGCCGGAGAGCTCAGCCTGGACGCCGGCACGATCCGGCTGGGCGGTCGCGACATCACCGGCGTCAGCGCGCCGCGCCGCGTCGGTCTCGGCATCGGGCGCGTCTTCCAGGTGGCCCGGCTGTTCCCGTCGATGACCGTGCTGGACAACGTGGTCAGCGCGGTGCTGGCCCACACCGGCACCTCGATCGCCTTCTGGAGTGCCCGGGGCGTACGTCGGGCACGGGCCGATGCCGGCGATCTGCTCGAGGAGCTGCGGCTCTCCGAGCTCGCCCATCGGCGGGCCGGCGCGCTGTCGCAGGGCGACCGCAAGCGACTGGAGATCGCGATGGTGCTCGCCCTGGACTCCCAGATCCTGCTTCTGGACGAGCCGACCGCCGGCATGTCGCCGGAGGAGACCGAGGCGACGACGGAGCTGGTGCGGCGGCTGTGGGCGGAGCGGGCGATCACGGTGCTGATCACCGAGCACGACATGAACGTCGTCTTCGGGCTCGCCCATCAGGTGACGGTGATGTACCGCGGCGGCGTGCTCTGCACCGGCGAGCCGGAGGAGATCCGGGAGCGGCCGGACGTGGCAGAGGTCTACCTCGGAGGTTCGGTG
>CAZTHV010000256.1:1473-5087 GCA_964613165.1 uncultured Marmoricola sp. | reverse complement strand
CGGCAGTCCGATCCGGGCGACTCGCACCAGCGAGGCCAGCTTGAGCACGATCAGGCCGGCCGCGATCACCGTCCCGAGCCAGGGCATCTGGGTCGCGAGCAGCAGCACGGCGAAGAGCGCGGAGTTCACCGCCTTGCCCGGGTGGGACCAGTTGTAGCGGTAGACGATCCGGTCGATCACGTAGAAGTAGTTGGGGCTGCGGATGGCCCAGGCCAGGAACGCGATCGAGAGGAAGCAGTCGATCACCATGAACTCCGCGAGGTAGAGCAGCACCGGGATGGTGAACTCCGGGTGCAGCCAGGCCAGGCCGAGATAGAACGCAGCGGCGCAGAACCGGTCGGACATGATGTCCAGCACCGCGCCGATCCGGGTCTCGTGACCCATCCGCCGGGCCACCTGCCCGTCGAGGGAGTCACCGATCCAGTAGACCGCCAGCGCGATCACCAGCAGCTTCAGCGCCGGGCTCCAGAACTCCCCGTCGCCGCGGTCAGCGTGCAGCGCGAAGCCCACGATGGTGACCGAGGCGATCGTGCGGATGAAGGTGATGACCGTCGCCGGGGTCAGAAAGCGCTCGGCGGCAGGGTCGGCCCAGACATCGAGCGTGTCCGGGTCGACCCCCTCAGCGGGTGTGCCCATCGCCGGTCACGACGTACTTGGTCGAGGTCATCTCGGGCAGTCCGAGCGGCCCCCGGGCATGCAGCTTCTGGGTCGAGATGCCGATCTCGGCGCCGAAGCCGAACTCGCCGCCGTCGGTGAACCGGGTCGAGGCGTTGACCATCACCGCCGCCGAGTCCACCTCGGCGGTGAAGCGACGCGAGGCCTCCAGGGAGGAGGTCACGATCGCCTCGGTGTGCCCCGACGAGTGCCGGCGGATGTGCGCGATCGCCGCGTCCAGGTCGGGTACGACGGCCGCGGACATCTCCAGGGCGAGGTACTCCGCGTCCCAGTCGTCCTCGGTGGCCGGCTCGACCCCGTCGTACGCCGCGAAGGCGGCATCTCCGTGGATCCGGACCCCGGCCTCCTGCAGAGCCGAGACCACGGTCGGCAGGAACTCCTCGGCGACCGCCCGGTGCACCAGCAGCGACTCCGCGGAGTTGCACACCGAGCAGCGATGGGTCTTGGAGTTCAGCACGATCCGCAGCGCCATCTCCAGGTCGGCGTCGGCGTCGACGTACACGTGGCAGTTGCCGACGCCGGTCTCGATGACCGGCACCGTCGACTCCTCGACGACCGAGCGGATCAGTCCGGCACCACCGCGCGGGATCAGCACGTCGACATGGCCGCGGGCGCGCATCAGCGCCTTGACCGCGTCATGGCCCTCCCCCGGCGCGAGCTGGAGGACGTCCTCGGGAATGCCGCTGCCGGCCAGCGCGGACCGCAGCGCCGCGATCACGGCGGTGTTGGAGCGCAGCGCGCTCGACGACCCGCGCAGCAGCACGGCGTTGCCGCTCTTGAGGCAGATGCCGGCCGCGTCGGCGGTGACGTTGGGACGAGCCTCGTAGATGATGCCGACGACGCCAAACGGAACGCTGACCTGTCGCAGCTCCAGGCCGTTGGGCAGCGTCGAGCCGCGCACCACCACGCCGACGGGGTCGGGCAGGCCGGCCACGTCGTGCAGTCCCTGCGCCATGCCGGAGATGCGGTCCGCATCGAGCCGCAGCCGGTCGACCAGATGCGCGGGGGTGTCGGCGGCCTCGGCGGCCGCGACGTCCTCGGCATTGGCCGCCAGGATCTCACCGGCGCTCGCGAGCAGCGCCTCGGCCATGGCCTCCAGCGCCGCGTCCTTGGTCGCCCGAGTAGCCAGCGCCAGGACATTGGCGGCCTCTCGGGCGCGCGTCGCAGCGGCGACGATCTGGGCGGACATGACCCCGAGCGTATCTGGCCGCTCGCGCCGGCGATCAGCGGAGTCGCGGCAGCGACTCGACCTGTGCGGTCGACCGGGCGTCGCGCACCGGCTTCTCGACGATCTCCAATCCGACGATCTCCCACGAGGGAAGGCCGGCGGACGCCCGGTGCTCGGTCCACATCCTCAGCGCCAGGGAGGCGACGTCGATCATCGACTCGCCCTCGTCCCAGAACTTCAGCTCCGCGCCAGTGCCGGTGAACCGCACCGACTCGATGAACGGCCGCTCCTCGCGTAGCCGGTTGATCGCCGACCGGACCAGCAACGGCTCCACCGGCTCACCGGCCATCGTCACGGTCACGTGCCACAGCCGGCCGACGCGTTCGTGGGTCACCTGCTCTCCTTCGTCCCGAGATCCCCCGTTCAGGTTCGTCCCAGTGTGCTGCACACCGCGGTCGCGGTGCAGCCGAATGGCGAAAAGAGGGTCAGGCCAGCAGGGTCAGGTCGTCGCGATGGACGACCTCGCGCTCGTAGGACGAGCCGAGCTCGCGGGCGAGCTCCCGGGTGGAGCGGCCGAGCAGCGCGGGCAGCTCCTTGGCGTCGTAGTTGACCAGTCCCCGGGCGACCAGCTCACCGCCCGGGCCGAGCAGGTCCACCGGGTCGCCCGCGGCGAACGAGCCGCTGACACCGGTGATGCCCGCCGGCAGCAGTGAGGCCCGCCGCTCGGTGACGGCGCGGACCGCGCCGGCGTCGAGGGTGATCGTGCCCTTGCCGGTCGTGGCATGCGCGAGCCAGAGCAGCCGGGTGGGCCGACGGCGGCCGGTGGCGTGGAAGAGCGTGCCCACCGGCTCGCCGGCCAGCGCCTGCTCGGCGTACGCCGCGCTGGTGAGGACGACCGGGATCCCCGCGCCGCGGGCGATCCGGGCCGCCTCGAGCTTGGTGTGCATTCCGCCGGTGCCGACGCCGGAGCCGGTGCCGCCGACTCGGACGCCGTTCAGCTCGGCCTCGCCGCGGACCTCGCCCAGCAGCATCGAGCCCGTCATCGAAGGCGGCCCGTCGTAGAGCCCGTCCACGTCGGAGAGGAGCAGCAGCAGGTCGGCACGGACCAGATGAGCCACGAGCGCAGCCAGCCGGTCGTTGTCGCCGAACCGGATCTCGCTGGTCGCGACGGTGTCGTTCTCGTTGACGATCGGGACGGCGCCCATCCGCAACAGCGTCACGAAGGTGCGCTGGGCGTTGCGGTAGTGGCCGCGCCGGGTGACGTCGTCGAGGGTGAGCAGCACCTGGCCGGTGACCAGCCCATGGCGAGCGAACTCCTCGGTGTAGCGGTGCACCAGGAGACCTTGGCCGACCGACGCCGCGGCCTGCTGCCGAGCCAGGTCGCGGGGCCGCCGGCGCAGCCCCAGGGGACCGAGTCCCGCGGCGATGGCCCCGGAGGAGACCAGCACGATCTCGGTGCCGCGCTCGTGGGCGGCGGCCAGGGTGTCGACCAGCGACCTGATCCGCCCGGTGTCGACCCCCGGGTCGGTCCTGCCGTCGGCGGAGGTCAGTGAGGAGGACCCGATCTTGACCACCACGCGCTTATAGGGTGCCAGCGCGCCTCCGGCGGATGTCGTCTGCATCAGGGGGTCCATTTGGCTTCAGGTTCGTTACGCGAAGAGCGTGCTTCATTTTCGCGCGTGTGGTCGAGGACTTCGAGTACGGCGTAAAGCACAGAATCGACATTGGCGCCGGTCGCCGCCGTGTAAACCGTCGGGAAATGCTCGGCGAA
>CAZTHV010000256.1:0-1463 GCA_964613165.1 uncultured Marmoricola sp. | reverse complement strand
CTGGACGCCGGGGCGGAGATGCTGGGTCGACGCGGCGTCCAGGCCCGGCTTGAAGTCGAAGACGACCGCGTTCTCCGGGTCGCCGATCAGCACCGGGTCGCCCTCGACAGCACCGAGCCGCACCAGCCTGTCCTCCACGCCCAGCCGGTTGAGCCGGTCGGCGAGGAAGCCGACCGCCTCGTCGTTGCTGAAGTCGGTCTGCCGGACCCAGCGCTCGGGCTTCTCCCCGCGCACGCGCCAGCCGTCGACGCCGTCGACGTGCTCCGGCTGGATGGTGAACTCCTCGCCGCGCGCGGTCGAGCGCGGCCGCAGCACGATCCGCTCCACGACGGCGGCCGGGCGCTCCCGGCGGGACCTCTCGACCACGGCCGCCATGGCGAAGGTCAGCTCCTTGAGGCCCTCGTGCGTCGATGCGCTGACCACGAAGACCGGCCAGCCGTGCTGCCGGATCTCCTCGATCACCAGGTCGGCCATGTCGCGTCCGTCGGGGACGTCGGCCTTGTTGAGCGCGACCAGCCGAGGACGGTCCTGGAGACCGCCGTACCGGGTGAGCTCGTTCTCGATCACCTCGATGTCCTCGACCGGGTTGCGGCCGGGCTCGAACGTGGCCAGGTCGACGACGTGCACCAGCGCGGCGCAGCGCTCGATGTGCCGGAGGAACTCGTGGCCCAGGCCGCGTCCCTCGCTGGCGCCCTCGATGAGGCCGGGCACATCGGCCACGGTGTACGTCGTGTCGCCCGCGCGGACCACGCCGAGGTTGGGCACCAGCGTGGTGAACGGGTAGTCGGCGATCTTGGGCCGCGCCCGGCTCAGCGCCGCGATCAGGCTGGACTTGCCGGCGCTCGGGAAGCCGACCAGCCCGATGTCGGCGACGACCTTGAGCTCCAGCCGGATGGTGAGCTCCTCGCCGGGCTCGCCCAACAGCGCGAAGCCGGGGGCCTTGCGCTTGGCCGAGGCCAGGGCCGCGTTGCCGAGGCCGCCGCGGCCGCCCTGGGCGACCACCAGCTCGGTGCCAGCGCCGACCAGGTCGGCGATCGTCTCGCCGTCCTCGTCGATGACCACGGTGCCGTCCGGCACGGGCAGCACCAGATCCTCGCCGTGGGCGCCGTTGCGATGGCTGCCGGCCCCGTGACCGCCGTGGTCCGCCTTGCGCCGGGCATTGTGGTGGTAGTCGATCAGCGTGGTGACGTCAGGATCGACGCGGAGGATGACCGATCCACCCGGCCCGCCGTTGCCGCCGTCGGGACCGCCGAGCGGCTTGAACTTCTCCCGGTGCACCGAGGCCACGCCGTTGCCCCCGCGGCCGGCGCTGACCTGCAGGGTCACGCTGTCCACGAACGTGGGGACTGCCATCGGGTGCTCCTCGGATCTGACGGGAGGTCATCCGAGACCGTGGCTCAGGGGCCATGATCCGGACGACGTCCCGGCTGTAATTGCAAGAGGGCGCCCCGGTCCGGGACGCC
>CAZTHV010000255.1:4381-5091 GCA_964613165.1 uncultured Marmoricola sp. | reverse complement strand
TCTCCGCTCACGGCGTCTCGCCGGCGGTGCACGCCGAGGCTGCCGAGCGGAGAAGACCACCGTGGCCCCCTCGGGAACCTCGTCGAGCTCCTCGACGAAGATGGCGCCCCTGCCCTCCAGGTCCGCCACCACGTGCTTGTTGTGCACGATCTGCTTGCGGACGTAGACCGGTGGACCGTAGAGGTCCAGAGCCTTCTCGACGGTGACCACCGCCCGGTCCACACCGGCGCAATAGCCGCGGGGGGCCGCCAGCAGCACCTCCCGCTCCTCAGGCGCGATCACGCGCGGGGAGCCGAGATCGGTCGTGGTCACAGGGCCGGACATGGCTCCATCGTAGGTGGTGTCGCCACCCGTAGAGTCCTGCCATGCCCCTGACCACCTCCCCCGAGACGCCGATCCCGGTGCGCCAGGCGGTCTCGCTCATCGGCCAGTGGGTCGACCGGCTCGGGGTGGTCTGGGTCGAGGGCCAGGTGACCCAGATCAGCCGCCGCGGCGGCATGGGCACGGTCTTCCTGGTCCTGCGCGACAAGCTCGCCGACGTCTCGATGACGCTGACCGCCCCTCGCGGCGTCGTCGACTCGCTGCCGACCCCGCTGGTCGAGGGCGCGCAGATCGTGGTGCACGCGGCAAACCATAAACGGGTCATAGAGCGCCCAAGTCGAAACGGATTCCGGCGATGCCGGTGACATCGGTGCCGAGGCCCCCGAGCA
>CAZTHV010000255.1:0-4371 GCA_964613165.1 uncultured Marmoricola sp. | reverse complement strand
TACCCCAACCGCGGCACGCTCTCCCTGCAGGTGCGCGAGATCCGGCTGGTCGGCGAGGGCGAGCTGCTGGCTCGGCTGGAGCGGCGCCGGCGCCTGCTCGCGGCCGAGGGCCTCTTCGCCGCCGAGCTCAAGCGGACGCTGCCCTTCCTGCCACGCCGGATCGGTTTGATCACCGCCCAGGACTCGGCCGCGGAGCGCGACGTGGTGGAGGTGTCACGACGGCGCTGGCCCGGAGTCGAGTTCGAGGTGCGGTACGCCGCCATGCAGGGCGTCCACGCCGTCGAGCAGGTGATCGAGGCGCTGCGGCGTCTCGACGCGATGGCCGAGGTCGAGGTGATCGTCATCGCCCGCGGTGGCGGCTCCACCGAGGACCTGCTGCCCTTCTCCGACGAGACCCTGGTGCGCGCCGTCCACGCCGCCCGGACGCCCGTCGTCTCGGCGATCGGCCACGAGCCGGACTCGCCGATCCTCGACCTGGTCGCCGACCTACGGGCGGCCACGCCCACCGACGCCGCCAAGCGGGTCGTCCCGGACGTGGCCGAGGAGAGCCGGAGCCTCTCCCAGGTGCGGGCACGCCTGCGCGGCACGATCCGCCACCGGCTGACCTGGGAGCAGCAGCAGCTCGACGCCCTGCTCACCCGGCCCAGCCTGGCCGACCCGCGCACCGGGCTGGCCGGCCGAGCCGAGGAGGTCGATCAGCTCCGCGACCGCGCCCGCCGGGTGCTGCGGCACACCCTCGATCGAGCCGAGGACGATCTGGGACACCAGCTGGCCCGGGTCCGCGCGCTGTCGCCACTGGCGACGCTGCAGCGCGGCTACGCCGTCGTCTCGGATCCCGCCGGCCGGCACGTCGCCGGCATCGACGGGCTGGAGTCCGGCGCCGTCCTCAACGTCCGGCTCGCCGACGGCCGCGTCGAGGCGGCCGTCCGGGCCGTCCACGCTCAACCCCTTCCCCCCACCGAGAGCGAGAGCGCCGATGAGTGAGACCCAGCCGAACGAACCCCAGCTGAGCTACGAGGACGCCCGCGACCAGCTGGTCGAGGTGGTCCGCACCCTGGAGCAGGGCGGCACCTCGCTGGCGGAGTCGCTGAGCCTGTGGGAGCGCGGCGAGGAGCTGGCCCGGGTCTGCCAGGAGGCGCTCGACGGGGCTCGCCAGCGGCTCGACGCCGTCCTGGAGGCCGGCGAGGAGGACTGAGCGCTCGACTCGGGCGCTCGACTCAGGGCCGGCCGTCCGGGCCGTGCGGGTCGGACCAGGAGTCGGCCCGGGGGTTGGCCCGGGGGTCGACCTGGGGTTCCGGCTGCGCCTCCGAGCGCTCCGGGTCCTGCGCCTGCCGCCGGGACCGGACCCGGTCGATCCCCCAGACGGCAAGGAAGATGACGACCAGGAGCACCGCCACCCCGACGAACACAGCGATCGTTCCATTCATGACGACCCGGTACCCACCGGAGGCGATCGCACACCCGTCCGCTAGCGGCGCTCCAGCTCCACCAGCACCTCTGCATGCGCGGTGTGCGGGAACATGTCGAAGACGCGTCCACGCATGGGTCTCATCCCGGGCATCGCGGTGAGGTCTCGCGCCAGCGACTCGGGGTTGCAGCTGGAGTAGAGCACCCGGCGTACGCCGGACCGGTCCAGCCATCCGGAGAGCGCCGGCCCGAGCCCGCGGCGCGGTGGGTTCACCACGACCAGCTCGGCCGGCTCCGGCTGCTCGGTGGCCCAGGCGACCGCGTCTGCCGCCACGAAGCCGACCCCGGACATCCCCCCGCGCCGCGCGCTCTCCTCGGCGCTTGCGACGGCGTCGGCGCTGGTCTCCACGCCCACGACGGCCCGGCCACGTCCCGCCAGATGGAGGGCGAAGCCACCCACGCCGCAGTAGAGATCCCACACGGTCCCGACCTCCGGACGCGGCTCCCCCACCCAGACCACCGCCTGGCGGTAGAGCGCCGCCGCGACCTCGGTGTTGGTCTGGAAGAAGCTGCGCGGGCGGAGCAGCAGGTCGTGGCCGTTGACCGCCATCACCACGTGACCGCGCTCGGTCAGCACGATCTCGGTCGCGCCCTCGATGACCGCCTTGTGCTCCGGCTGCAGGTTCACGCTCACCACCGAGCCCGCGGGCAGTCGCTCCACGAGCCGGCTCAGGTGCTTGCGGACCCGCGCGACCGGCTCCTGCGACCGGCAGACGAAGCGGACCAGCAGCGCGCCCCCGGGCGTCGCGGTCACCAGGACCAGCTTGAGCTCACCATGGCGCCGGCCGAGGTCGTACGGCGTGATCGCGGCGAGCCCCACGAAGTCCGCGATGCCGGGCAGCGCGCGCCGCACGGCCGGCTCGTACAGCCCGCAGTCGCGCAGGTCGACGCCGGGACCGCCGCCCGGCCCGAGGATGCCGAGCACCGGAGCCGCCGCGGTGCCGGTGACCACCATCTTGGCCTTGTTGCGAAACTCCGACTCGGCGCTGGCATGCGGCCTCTTCCACCGCAGGCCGCCGGCGCCCGGCACACCGGCCAGAAGGTCTGCGGTGCGCTCCTGCTTGGCGCTCAGCTGGGCGGCGTACGGCCGTGGCAGCCAGGCACACGAGCGGCACTCGCCCAGGGCGAAGTGGTGACAGTCCATCGACCGCGAAGACTATCCGGGCGCGCCGCGCCACGACCTCACCCGACGTGAGTTCGCACACACCGAGAGCCGTCCGTGCGTAGCACGCGAGCGCGGACTAGCCTTGACCAGACACACACCCACGCGTGACGCGGAAGAGGCGAAAAACGGCCGTGCCCGAGCCAACCCCAGGCGACCCAATGGCAGCCTTCGGAGCCAACGAATGGCTCGTCGACGAGATGTACGAGCAGTACCAGGAGGACCCGGACAGCGTCGATCCTGCCTGGTGGGACTTCTTCAAGAGCTACAAGAACGGTGTCCCCTTCGAGGCCACTCTCAAGACTCCCTCCAAGGCCTCCTCCAGGGCACCTTCCCAGGCTGCCGCCAAGGTTCCGGCCAGCGCGGGCGCGCCCGCCACCGCCGATCGCGCCCCCGTCGCGGCCAAGGTGAGCCCGCCTCACATGCCCAGCCCCGCCGCGGCGACCGAGCCCGCCGCGGCGCAGAAGGCCGACGCGGCGCCGACCACCCGGCCGGTGCCCAAGGAGCCGCAGCCCAAGCCGAAGCCCAAGGCCGAGGTCCCCGACGAGCCGGTCCACACCGTCCTGCGCGGCGCCCCGGCGCGCACGGCGCAGAACATGGACGTCAGTCTCACCGTGCCCACCGCCACCAGCGTGCGCCAGGTGCCGGTCAAGCTGCTGTGGGACAACCGGATCGTCATCAACAACCACCTCGCTCGCGCGCGCGGTGGCAAGGTGTCCTTCACCCACATCATCGGCTTCGCCCTGGTCAAGGCGCTGAAGTCGATGCCGCAGATGAACGTCGGGTACGACGTGGTGGACGGCAAGCCCACCATGGTGACGCCGGCCCACATCAACCTGGGCCTCGCCATCGACCTGGCCAAGCCCGACGGCACTCGCCAGCTCGTGGTGCCCAGCATCAAGGCCGCGGAGTCGATGAGCTTCGCGCAGTTCTGGACGGCGTACGAGGCGATCGTCAAGAAGTCCCGGACCAACAAGCTCGAGGTCGTCGACTTCCAAGGCACCACGATCAGCCTCACCAACCCCGGCACCATCGGCACCAACCACTCGGTGCCGCGGCTGATGAAGGGCCAGGGAGCGATCATCGGCGTCGGCTCGATGGAGTACCCGCCGGCGTTCCAGGGCGCGTCCGAGGAGACCATCACCAGGAATGCGATCAGCAAGGTGATGACGCTGACCTCGACCTACGACCACCGGGTCATCCAGGGAGCGCAGAGCGGCGAGTTCCTCAAGCTCGTGCGCGGGCTCCTGCTCGGTCAGGACGGCTTCTACGACGAGATCTTCGGCTCCCTGCGCATCCCCTACGAGCCGATCCGCTGGGGCAACGACGTCTCGGCCAGCCACGACGACGACGTCAGCAAGCAGGCCCGCATCCTCGAGCTGATCCACGCCTACCGGGTCCGCGGCCACATGATGGCCGATACCGACCCGCTGGAGTACAAGCAGCGCAGCCACCCCGACCTGGAGATCGAGTCGCACGGCCTGACCCTGTGGGACCTCGACCGCGAGTTCGCCACCGGCGAGTTCGGCGGCGAACGGCGCTTCATGAAGATGCGCAACATCCTCGGCATCCTGCGCGACTCCTACTGCCGCACCGTCGGCATCGAGTACATGCACATCCAGGATCCCGAGCAGCGCCGCTGGATCCAGGAGCGAGTCGAGCAGCCGCACGTGAAGCCGCCTCGCGAGGAGCAGCTGCGGATCCTGCTCAAGCTCAACCAGGCCGAGGCCTTCGAGACGTTC
>CAZTHV010000254.1:0-5121 GCA_964613165.1 uncultured Marmoricola sp. | reverse complement strand
CACCAGAATCACCCGCAAACCGAATGACCACCCGATCCAGCTGCTTGACCTGCTTGCCCACGCGAACCTTCTCTTGATGCTCCTTGCCGTCTCCGGACGGCAGTGCGACACCGACTCGTGCGCTGGGTGGCGCAGAGCCGCCGATGGCTACCACAAAATAGAACACGTTCCTGTTCTCGCGCCCTACGGCCCCACGATAGTCCGCCGCTGGACTATTGCCACGCCGTCTCACCGCTGGGCGGAACATCAGACGTCCGACATCGGGACGTGATCCATGTCGCAGCCCTCTGGTTTCGACCGGAGCAGTAAGTGTAGTAACTTACGTAAGTAACCAATAGTTCTCGGATTGCCACAAGGAGATCAAGGCACATGAGCAGATCTGGAATCGGCCGAGCACGTCGCGCTGTGGTCCTCGCCGCCGTCGCGAGCATGACCCTCGCCTTGACAGCCTGCGGCAGCGACGGCGACTCGGGAGGGGACGCCTCGGGAGAGACGATCTCGATCGTCGGCTTCGCGGTCCCGGAGGCGGCGAACAAGGCGATCGCCACAGAGTTCAACAAGACCGACGCCGGCAAGGGGGTGAAGTTCAAGACGTCCTACGGTGCATCGGGGGACCAGAGTCGTGCTGTCGAGGCCGGCCTCAAGGCCGACTACGTGCACCTCTCCGTCGCCACCGACGTGGACCGCCTGGTCAAGGCGGGCCTGGTGGCCGACGACTGGAACGCCGGCCCGAACAAGGGGATCGTCTCCACCTCGATCGTGGTCCTCGGCGTCCGTGAGGGCAACCCGAAGAACATCCAGGACTGGGACGACCTGATCAAGCCGGGTGTCAAGATCGTCACCGCCAACCCTGCCTCCTCCGGCGCCGCCCGCTGGAACGCGCTCGCCGCTTGGGGCGACATCACCCAGAACGGCGGCACCGAGGCCCAGGCCACCGAGTACCTGGACAAGCTCTTCAAGAACGTCGTCTCGTTGACCAGCAGCGGCCGCGACGCCACCACGAGCTTCCTCGGCGGCACCGGTGACGTGCTCCTGGCGTACGAGAACGAGGCGATCCTCGCCGCGCAGAACGGTCAGGGCTTCGACTACGTCATCCCGGAGACCACCCTGCTCATCGAGAACGCGGGCGCCATCCTCAAGGATGCCACCCCGGCCGCCACCGACTGGCTGGACTTCGTCCTCGGCAAGGAGGGACAGAAGCAGTTCGCGCTGAAGGGCTTCCGTCCGCTCAACCCGGAGAACCCGGGCGTGGCCGACTTGGCCGCGGTCGGCCTCGAGCCCTCCGACATCGAGGGTGCGCCGGACCCGTCCGACCCGTTCCCGGCGGTCACGCACCTGCTCACCCTGGAGAAGGACTTCGGTGGCGGCGACTGGTCCGGTGTCAAGGACAAGCTCTTCGGCGACGGCAAGGACGGCGCCCCGCTGGGCATCGTGACCGACGCCATCGCCAAGTCGGGCAAGGCATCGGAGTAGCTGGGTCGATGTCGACCGTCTCAGACGTGGTGGCGGGAGGCCGGCCGGGCAGTGCTCGGCCGGCCTCCCGCCACGACCTCAATCGCTACTCCGGGATAGGTCTGGGCGTCAGCCTGCTGTGGTTCAGCCTGCTGGTGCTGATCCCCCTCAGTGCCGTCGTCGTCACCGCGACGACGGACGGCTGGGAGGCCTTCTGGAGGAACATCACCAACGAGCAGACCGCCGCAGCCATCCGGCTCACGGTCACGGCCGCCGCCGCGGTGACCCTCTTCAACGTCGTCGCCGGGACGGCGATCGCGTGGGTGCTCGTCCGGGACCGTTTCGTCGGCAAGGGCCTTCTCGAGCTCCTCATCGACATCCCGTTCGCGCTGCCCACGATCGTCGCGGGCCTGGTGCTCCTCTCCCTGTACGGCGTGGACAGTCCCCTCGGGCTGCACCTCGCCAACACCCAGTGGTCGGTGTACCTGGCCTTCCTGTTCGTGACGCTGCCGTTCATCGTCCGCACCGTCCAGCCGGTGCTCGAGGAGCTCGACGCCGACGTCGAGGAGGCCGCGGCCTCCCTGGGCGCCAGCCGGTTCAGGATCTTCCGCCGGATCATCGTGCCCAGCCTGGCCCCGGCGATCGCCGCGGGCGCCGCGCTCTCGTTCGCCCGCGCGGTCGGCGAGTACGGCTCCCTGGTGCTGCTCTCGGGCAACCTCCCGTTCAAGTCGGAGGTCACCTCGGTGCGGATCCTCAGCGCGATCGAGCACGACAACCCCGGTGCGGCGGCGGCGATCGCCACCCTGCTGCTGGTGATCTCGCTCGGTGTGATCGTGATGCTGGACGTGCTCCAGCGCAGGGTGGTGCGACGTGGCTGACACCCGGCGTACCTATCGAAAGGGCCCGTTCACCTACGCGCTCCGGGCCTTCGTCATCGCCTACCTGGTGTTGCTGGTGGCCTGGCCGGTCTCGCTGGTCGTCACCCACACGTTCGAGAGCGGTACGGACGCGCTGCACGGCATCTTCAGTGACCCGGACATGGTTGCGGCGCTCCGGCTGACTCTGGTCGCCGCCGTCATCGCGACGCTGATCAACACCGTCTTCGGGGTCGGCATCTCGATGCTGCTCGTGCGCAACGAGTTTCCCGGCAAGCGGCTGTTGAGCGCCTTCCTCGACCTGCCGTTGGCGGTGTCCCCGGTGGTCGTCGGCCTCGCCCTGCTGCTGGTCTACGGCGGCCGGAACGGCTGGTTCGGGCCGGCGCTCGAAGGGTGGGGCTTCCGGGTGATCTTCTCGACCCCGGGCATCATCATGGCGACCGCGTTCGTCTCGCTGCCGTTGGTGATCCGGGAGGTGGTGCCGGTTCTCGCCGAGGTCGGCACCGAGCAGGAGCAGGCCGCTCGGAGTCTCGGCGCGAGCAGCCGCCAGACGTTCTGGCGGATCACGCTGCCGAGCATCAAGTGGGCGGTCATCTATGGCGTCGTCCTGACGCTCGCCCGGTCGCTGGGCGAGTTCGGCGCGGTCAAGGTCGTCTCCGGCAATGTCCTGGGGGAGACCCGTACCGCGACGCTGGCGGTCGAGGAGAAGTACCTCAACTTCGACCAGCCCGGCGCGTACGCGATCTCGTTCCTGCTGGCCGGCATCTCGGTCCTCAGCATCCTGGTCGTCTTCGTGCTCCGCGCGCGTGCGGCCCGACAGCAGATTTCGGAAGGAAGTCCCTCATGAGCATCGAGGTTCGTGGCATCAGCAAGCGGTACGGAGACTTCGTCGCCCTCGAGGACGTCTCGGTCTCGATCCCGACCGGTCAGCTCACGGCGCTGCTCGGTCCGAGCGGCGGCGGCAAGACCACCCTGCTCCGGATCATTGCCGGGCTGGAGTCCGCCGACGGCGGCTCGGTCGAGATCGAGGGTGTCGACGCCACCCGCCTGCCGGTTCAGAAGCGGAACGTCGGGTTCGTCTTCCAGCACTACGCGGCGTTCAAGCACATGAGCGTCGCTCGCAACGTGGCCTTCGGCCTGGAGATCCGCAAGCGTCCCAAGGACGAGATCAAGGACCGGGTCGAGGAGCTGCTGGAGCTGGTCCACCTCTCCCAGTTCGGCCACCGACTGCCCGCGCAGCTCTCCGGCGGGCAGCGGCAGCGGATGGCACTGGCCCGGGCCCTGGCCGTGGAGCCGTCCGTCCTGCTGCTGGACGAGCCGTTCGGCGCGCTGGACGCCAAGGTCCGCAAGGAGCTGCGGGAGTGGCTGCGCCGGCTGCACGACGAGGTGCACGTGACCACGGTCTTCGTCACCCACGACCAGGAGGAGGCTCTGGAGGTCGCCGACGAGATCGTGGTGATCAACGATGGCCGCATCGAGCAGGTCGGTACCCCCGACGAGCTCTACGACCGTCCGGCCAACGACTTCGTGATGGGCTTCCTTGGCCCGACCACCCGGCTCGGCGGCTCCCTGATCCGCCCCCACGACATCGACGTGCGCGATCACCCCGGCGTGGCCGGGTCGATCCCGGCCCGGATCACCCGGATGCTGCGCGTGGGCAACGAGGTGCGGCTGACCGTGGAGCTGTTGGATGCCCAGCACGACGAGGTGCAGGTGAGCGTCACCCGGGCGCACCAGCGCTCCATGGGCCTGCGCGAGGACGCCGACGTGTGGCTGTCCGCCACTCACGGCGCCTTCGTGCCGTCGATGAGTGCCGTGGGATAGCCCTCTCGGTGCCGTCGTCCAGCATGATGGAGGTGAGCCGAGGAGTGAGAGATGGCCGGGACCGATCGCCAGCAGACCGTCTACGAGCGCCTGGCGCCTCCGGCGGCCCAGGTCGACGCCGCGCTCGCCCAGGCGGAGCGCGTCGTCTTCTGGCTTGCCGACGTGCCCGACCCGGCTCGGTTCGAGACGCTGACCGCGGACACCACGGCCGACCTGGTCGTGGTCGGCGGCGGCTACTGCGGGCTCTGGACCGCGACTCTGGCGAAGCGGCGCAGCCCCGCGTCCCGGGTCGTGCTGCTCGAAGGGCAGGCCGTCGGCTGGGCGGCATCGGGCCGCAACGGCGGCTTCTGCGAGGCGAGCCTGACCCATGGTGCCGAGAACGGCCGCAGCCGCTGGCCCGACGAGCACGACATCCTGGAGCGACTCGGCCTGGAGAACCTCGACGCCTTCGAGCGCGACCTCGCCGAGTGGGGGATCGACGCTCAGTTCGAGCGCACCGGGTCGCTGGACGTCGCGGTGGAGGAGCACCAGGTCGACTGGATCCGCGGCGAGCCGGGCTTCCTCGACCGTGACTCCGTCCGCGCCGAGATCGACAGCCCGCTCTTCCTCGCCGGCAACCTCGAGACCGACGGCAGCGCGCTGGTCCATCCGGGCCGGCTGGCCGACGGGCTGGCCCGGACCGCGGCGTCGCTCGGGGTCGAGCTCTTCGAGGGCTCACCGGTGATCTCGTTGGGCGAGGAGGGCGCCGGCGGTCCGGTCGAGGTGCGGACCCCTCGGGCCGTCGTACGCGCGAGTCAGGTGGTGCTGGCCACCAACGTCTTCCGCCCGCTGCTGCGCCGCAACCGGATGCGGATCGTGCCGGTCTACGACTACGTGCTGATGACCGAGCCGCTCGGCGCGGAGCAGCTGGCGTCGATCGGCTGGGCCCACCGGCGCGGGCTGGGCGACATGGCGAACCAGTTCCACTACT
>CAZTHV010000253.1:4910-5169 GCA_964613165.1 uncultured Marmoricola sp. | reverse complement strand
GCCCTCGGTGGGCACGTCGAGACAGCCGAGGGCTCCTACCGGCTGGCCGGTCAGCACGTCGGCGACCTCGACGAGACCGAGCTGGCGCGGATCCGCAACCGGGAGATCGGCTTCGTCTTCCAGCAGTTCAACCTGTTGGCGTCGCTGACCGCGCAGCGCAACGTCGAGCTGCCCCTGGTGTACGCCGGGCTGTCCGCCCGCGAGCGTGCCGAGCACGCGTTGACCGCACTCACCAGGGTGGGGCTTGCCGACCGGGCCG
>CAZTHV010000253.1:4315-4900 GCA_964613165.1 uncultured Marmoricola sp. | reverse complement strand
AGCAGCAGCGCGTCGCCGTGGCCCGCGCGCTGGTCGGCGAGCCGGCGCTGATCCTCGCCGACGAGCCGACCGGCAACCTGGACTCGGTCTCCTCCGCCGACGTCCTCGGTCTCTTCGCCGAGCTGCACGCCGCCGGCTCCACGATCGTGCTGATCACCCACGAGCCGGAGGTCGCCGACCGGGCCGGGCGCGTGCTCACCATCCGTGACGGCCGGCTGACGCAGGCGGTCGCCGGATGAGTTGGATGGAGACCCTGCGGACGGCCGCCGGCGCCGTCCGGGCGCATCGGCTGCGCTCGATCCTCACCATGCTGGGCATCGTCATCGGCATCTCCTCGGTCGTGCTCATCGTCGGCCTCGGCCAGGGCGCCCAGGACGAGGTGCGCGATCAGATCGACTCGCTCGGCTCGAACCTGCTGATCGTCTCGCCGGGCAGCAGCACCACGAGCGGGGTGCGCGGCGGGTTCGGCTCGGCCTCGACGCTGACCCTGCAGGATGTCGCGGCGCTCGCGGACGAGGACGTCGCCCCCGACGTAGCCCGGGTCGCCCCGGTCACCAGCACCACCACCGCGCTCACCGCGGGTAC
>CAZTHV010000253.1:0-4305 GCA_964613165.1 uncultured Marmoricola sp. | reverse complement strand
AGTTCGTCGTACCCGCGGTGAGCGCGGTGGTGGTGCTGGTGACCGGGGCGACGAACTGGACCACCCGGCTCACGGGGACGACCGTGGCGTGGCCGTCCGTCCGATCGCGGACGCTCGCGTCGGGGCGCTTCTTCACCCAGGCGGAGATCGACTCGGCCGCCCATGTGATGGTGCTCGGGTCCGACACGGCCGCGGAGCTGTTCACCCGCGGCAGTCCGGTCGGTCAGACCGTGACCGTCACCGGCACCGCCTTCACCGTGATCGGTGTCCTGGGCCAGTCGGGTGCCACGTCCGCCGGCGCCACCGAGGACGACCTCGCCGCCGTGCCGGTCACGACGGCCCAACGGGTCACCGGCGCGACCAGCGACGCCGTCTCGACGGTCTACGTGGAGGCGACCTCGGCGGACACGCTGTCGGCGGCGTACCAGGAGGTCGAGTCGGCGCTGATGATGCGCCACGACGTCACCACCGCCACCAAGGACTTCAGCATCGCCACCCAGGACGCGCTCCTCGCGACGGCCAACGCCACCAACAGGACGATGACGATCCTGCTGGCCGGGGTCGCGGCCATCTCGCTGCTGGTGGGCGGCATCGGCGTCATGAACATCATGCTGGTCTCGGTCACCGAGCGGATCCGCGAGATCGGCCTGCGCAAGGCGCTCGGTGCCACGCCGTCGATCATCCGCCGCCAGTTCCTCATCGAGGCGTCGCTGCTCGGGATCACCGGTGGCGTCGTCGGCGTCGGCCTCGGCATCGCCGGAGCGCTGGTCCTGCCCGCCCTCATCGACCAGGCCGTCAGCATCTCGCCGATCGCCGTCGTCGGGGCGCTCGTCGTCGCTCTCGGCATCGGCGTCGGATTCGGCGTCTATCCCGCGAGCCGGGCGGCTCGCCTCACCCCCATCGACGCACTGCGAAGCGAATAGGAGCACCCATGCCCACCTCCAGGTTCCTTCTCGGGCTCTTCCACGCCCGCCGCCGGGTCGCCGCGGCTCTCGGCGCCGGAGCCCTGCTCCTCGGCGCCGCTGCCTGCGGCGGCTCCTCGGGAGACCCAGCAGCCGGGCCCGCACAGGAGCAGCAGTCCGCTGACGGGCAACCGGGCCGCGGCGGCCAGGGTGACCGGGGCCTCCCGGGAGCGCAGAGCCTCCCCGGGGCAGCGGGCGAGGTGGTCGCCGTCACGGGCAGCACCGCGCAGGTGCAGAGCCAGCGCGACGGCCAGGTCACCGGACAGACCGCGGTGTCGTGGACCGGGTCGACCACGTTCACCCAGCAGGTGAGCGCGAAGCTCACGGACATCGCCGTCGGGGCCTGCGTGATGGTCCGGAGCGCCGACGTGTCCGGCTCTTCCACCGACACCGGCGCGGTGGCGGCCGGCACCGTCCGGATCGTCTCGCCGTCGGGCGAAGACTGCTCCATGGGCGGGCTCGACGACAACCGGCCCGGTCAGGGCAGCGGCCGGGGTGGCGAGACGCCCAGCCCGCAGGAGGGCGCCCCTGAGGGCATGCCCAGCGGTGGCCCGTCCAGGATGCCGCCGGGAGGAACGGGCGGCCGCCCCGGCGGTGGGTTCGGCGGCGCCTTTGGCAAGGTGACGGCGGTCAGCTCCGCCGGCTTCGCGGTCGAGTCGACGCCGCCCGGCGCGTCCGGTGCCGACAGCGAGACCTCGACCGTGGAGGTCACGGTCGGCAGTGACACGACGTACACGAAGCAGGCGGACGCCGAGGCCGGCGACGTGAAGGCCGGCGTGTGCCTGCAGGCGCGCGGCGAGTCCGACAGCGTCGGCGCCATCGCCGCCACCACGGTGTCGCTCTCCCAGCCGGTCGACGGAAGCTGTGGTGGGTTCGGCATGGGCGGCTTCCCGGGTGGTCGTGGCCCGGGCGGCGCTCCGGGTGCCTCCGACGGTGACGCCGGCCAGGAGTCCTGAGATGACTCTGCTGGGACGTCCCCTGCGCTGGCCGGTGGTGGCTGTGGCCGCGGCTTCGGTCGTGGTCGCGGTCCTGGTGTACGCCGTGCGCAGCGACGGCTCCGGACGGGGCTACCGCCTGGCCCCGGCCACCACCGGTGTCGTTGAGCAGGTGATCTCCGTCGGCGGCACCGTGGATGCCGCTCGGCGGGCCGACCTCTCCTTCGCGACCGATGGCACGGTGGTGAAGGTCGCGGTGACCCAGGGGGAGCGGGTCAAGGCCGGCCAGGTCGTCGCCAGGCTGGACACGACCTCGCTCCGGGCCACAGTGATCGACGCCGAGGCCACCCTCGCCAAGGCGAAGGCCCAGCTCGCCTCGGACCGCTCGGCCCAGGCCCAGGCGGTGAC
This sequence comes from uncultured Marmoricola sp., assembly GCA_964613165.1. Taxonomy (GTDB): domain Bacteria; phylum Actinomycetota; class Actinomycetes; order Propionibacteriales; family Nocardioidaceae; genus Marmoricola. The sequence continues at coordinate 2,000 of CAZTHV010000253.1, read as the reverse complement.
GACGGCGACGCAGCCAGCCTCCTCGCCGGCGGATACGAAGCCGTCCTCGGGCTCCGGCAAGCCGTCCTCGGACGGGCAGGGAGCTGGCAACACGGCGGTGCTCGCGACCCTGAAGAGGCAGCAGGCGGCGGTGCTGAGCGCGCAGAGCGCGGCCTCGAAGGCGATCGCCGCGGCGAAGCAGGCGCTGCAGGCGCAGACCCGGGCCTGTGCCGACGCGACCGCCGCCGCCACGGCCGGTAGCGGCGCCGCCGTGACGGCCGACAGCGAGGCGGATGGCGAGAGCGCCACCGCGGAGGCCGGCGACGCGATGGACGCGTGCACCGCCGCGCTGGACGAGGTCCGGGACCGCCAGGACGACGTGGCCTCCGCGCAGGAGACGCTGGCCGGCGGGCTCGACGCGCTGGCGGCCATCCTGACGAAGGCGCTCGGGACGGTCGCCGCGAGCCAGGAGACGAGCGGGAGCCCTGGCCAGAGCCCCGGCACGACGAAGTCCGATGCGGCTGCCGGCGCCGCCGCGTCCACCGCGTCCCAGTCGAACAGGGCGAGCCGGACCGTCACCGCGGCGACGCTCGCCTCCGACCAGGCCTCGATCGACCAGGCGGAGGCCGACCTGGTCGAGGCCGAGCAGGCGCTCTCCCGAGCCACCCTGCGGGCCACCCGGTCCGGGCGGGTCGCGGCCGTCGACGTGGCGAAGGGCGACAGCGTCTCAGCCGGAGACACCGTGGCCGTGGTCGTGGGCGGCAAGGCCGTCACCGTGACCGCGTCGGTCGACGAGAGCCAGATCGGCGAGATCGAGGCCGGTCAGGCCGCCCGGGTGAGCACACCGGGCAACGACGCGTCGGCCACCGGGACCGTCACCGCCGTCGGGATGGTGGGCGACAGCTCGTCCGGCATCACGACGTACCCGGTGACCGTCCTGGTCGAGGACCCGGAGATCCTCCTGCCGACCGGGTCGCGGGCGATGCTGGCCATCACCATCGGCATGGCCCAGGACGTGGTCACCGTCCCGGTGTCCGCGGTCACGCGCGACGGAGCGAGCGCGGTGGTCCGGATCGAGAAGGACGGCGCGGCCAGCAGCAGGCGGGTCGCGTTGGGTGTGGTCGGCGCGACGAGCGTTGCCGTCACGGAGGGGCTGTCGGCCGGCGATCAGGTCATCCTGGCCGATATCGACCAGACGATCACCGGCGCGAGCACCACGCTCGACAACAGGCCCGGCTTCGGCGGCCCGGGCGCCGTGTCCTTCTCGGGCGGCGGCGCCCTACCGAGCCTGCAGCGGGGCAGGCGCTGACTGCCGGCTACTCGCAACGTTTTCGTTGGGCGAGTATCGTGTACGCCAGGAGGTGGTGCTCATGACGACGAAGCCGGCAAAGACAGGCGCGGCGAAGAAGTCGGCCGCCAAAGTGACTGCCACGAAGACAGTGTCCGCGCACAGGACAGCAGCGACGACGCAGGTCCCTCATCGCGCCGCCAAGACCGCCAAGAAGGCGGGGGGCGGGCGGGTGCCGCACGCGCAGGAGCGTACGGGATTCCTGATCGACCTCTTCGGCGGTCCGACAGCACTTGCCGATCTCCTGCGCGTCAACAAGAGCCAGCCGAGCCGGTGGAGCCGGGGGCAGGAGTCGCCCAGCCCCGAGAAGGCCCGTCACCTCCTCGACCTCGATCACGTGATGGCGCGGGCGACGCTGGTCTGGGGCCCGGACGCGGCGCGCGAGTGGATGGTGGGCTCGAACGCGCTTCTCGACGGCGCCCGCCCCATCGACGTACTCCGGCTCCGAGGCTCCATGGAGGTCATCGCCGCCCTGGACGCCGAGGACGCCGGAGCGTTCGCCTAAGTGCTGCTCTACCGCGTCTCGCCCTATCGGCCGAGGGCGAGGGAGGGAGAGCCCGGCCATCCCATGTTCAAGCCGCCTCAGGGCGCCGGAAGATGGGACAACCCCGCTCACTACACGTCCTGGTACCTGGGCACATCTCAGGAGGCAGTGATCGGGGAGGCGTTCTCC
>CAZTHV010000252.1:0-5189 GCA_964613165.1 uncultured Marmoricola sp. | reverse complement strand
GGCAAGGCCGTGGGCCCGTGGGGCAAGGCCACGGTGCAGGTGCTGCTCGGGCGCGCGCACGCTCGCGCCGACATGCTCACGCTGCTCAACTGGAAGCTGGCCTCGGCGACCGAGGACCTCTCCCCCGCCCACGCGTCGGCGACCAAGGTCTACGGCTCGGAGCTGGCCACCGAGGTCTACCGCTCGCTGATGGAGATCGTCGGCCCGGAGGCGGTCGTCGAGTCCGGCTCCCCCGGCGCCGTTCTGCGCGGTCGCCTCGAGCGCTTCTTCCGCTCCTCGCTGGTGATGACCTTCGGGGGCGGCACCAACGAGATCCAGCGCGACATCATCGGGTACGTCGGCCTCGGCCTGCCCGCGGCGAAGAGGTAGGGAACCCGATGGACTTCAGCATGACCGAGACCCAGACCGACGCCGCCGCGCTCGCGGCCACCGTCTTGGACAAGGAGTGCACGCCGGAGCGGCTCAAGGCGGTCGCCGTGGCCGGAGCGGGCCGCTTCGATCGAGCCCTGTGGACGACCGTCGCCGGTGCCGGCCTGCTCGGGCTGAGCATCCCCGAGGAGCACGACGGTGCCGGGCTCGGCGTCCTGGAGATGTGCAGCGTCCTGGTCGAGGCCGGCCGCAGGCTGGCCCCGCTGCCACTCGCCACGCACCTGCCGACCGCGCTCGCTCTCGCCGAGCACGCCTCCCCTGTCGTACGCGAGACCTGGCTGCCGCGGGCGGCGAGCGGTGAGGCCGTCCTCACCGCGGCGCCGGCCGAGGAGCGCGACGCCGTCCCGGCCGAGCCCACGGTCCGCGCCGAGCACGTCGGCGGGCAGTGGCTGCTCAGCGGCACCAAGGTGACCGTGCCGGCCGGGACTGTGGCCGGCCTGATCGCCGTGCCCGCCTCCACCGCTGACGGCGTGACGGTCTTCCTGGTCGACCCCGCGATCAGCGGGGTGACCGTGTCCGCGCAGCGGATCAGCGACGGCAACGAGGTCGCCCGCCTGGAGCTCGATCGGGCCACGGTCCCGCCAGACCACGTCCTCGGCGAGGTGGGCGACGGCCGGGCCGTCACCGGGTGGCTGGCCGACCGGCTGACCGTGGCCGCGTCCGCCTGGCAGCTCGGCGCGATCCAGGGGGCGCTCGCGCTCACCGCGGCGTACGCCAGGACGCGCGAGCAGTTCGGCCGGCCGATCGGCACCTTCCAGGCGGTCTCACAGCGGCTCGCCGACGGCTACATCGACGTCCTCGGCGCCGAGCTGACCCTGTGGCAGGCCGCCTGGCGGCTCGCCGAGGGCCTGCCTGCCGATGTCGAGGTGGCCGGCGCCAAGCTCTGGGCCGCCGATGCCGGTCACCGGCTGGCGCACACCACCGTGCACGTCCACGGCGGCGTCGGCATCGACCTCGACGGCGAGGCGCATCGCTACTTCACCAGCGCCAAGGTCACCGAGTTCGCCCTCGGCGGCGCCACCGAGCAGGCCCGGAGGATCGGCGCGCTGCTCGCCGCCGAGCCGATCTGAGGACGTTCCGGAGCGGCTCTGGCTCTCCGGCGAGGAGTGCCCGAGCGGCACGGCGTACCGCTGACCTACAGCCCGGTGAAGTCCGGCTCGCGACCCTCGGCGAAGGCGGTGAGCGCCTCCAGGTTGGCGGGGCCGCCCATCAGCTCGGCGAAGGCGGCGTTCTCCCGCTCCCGAGCCGCAGCGATCCGCTCGCGCAGTGGGGCAGTCATCGTCCGCTTGACGGCGACCAGGCTGGAGACCGGGCGGGCGGCCAGCGTCTCGGCATGCCGGCGGGCCGTGGGCAGCAGCTCCTCGGGCTCGCACAGCCGCCACACCAGACCCATGTCGAGTGCCTCCCGGGCCGAGACCCACTCCGCGGAGAGCAGCATCCAGGCGGCGCTCTGGTGGCCCATCAGCCGGGGGAAGAGCAGGCTGGAGGCCGCCTCGGGAGCGACGCCGAGGCTGGTGAAGGGGCACTTGAGCCGGGCGTCGGTGGACATGAACGCCAGGTCGGCGTACCCCAGGATGGTCGCCCCGATGCCGAGCCCGAGCCCGTTGACGGCCACCACCAGCGGCTTCGGGAAGGCCACCAGCGCGTCGAGGAAGCCCGGGACCCCGTGCTTGCCGGGCACGAAGTCCGGGTCGGTCGCCCGCTGGTGCATCTCCAGCAGGTCGGTGCCGGCACTGAACGCCCGCCCGTTGCCGGTCAGCAGCACGACGGCCACCGACGGGTCCTCCGCGGCGGCGATCAGCGCCTCGGCGGTGGCGTCGTAGAGCGCCTCGTTGAAGGCGTTCAGCGCCTCGGGCCGATCGAGCGCGATCGTCCGGACCCGGTCGAGGTCCTCGACCTGCACGAGCATCAGCGAGCGACGAACGTGCCGAGCCGGCCGACGGCGTGCTCGAACTCGGCGACCAGGTTCGCCATCGTCTCCGCCACCGGACGGATCGCGTTGGTGCGCCCGACGATCTGACCGGCGGGCATCGAGATGGTGTCCGGGTCGTCGCCGCGGTTCATCCGGTTGTGGGCGTCGGCGACCAGCAGGTTCTGCAGCGGCATCGGCAGCGGATCCGGCGCGTCGGCGGCCTCCCATGCCTCGGTCCACCTCGTCCTGAGCAGCCGGGCCGGCTTGCCGGTGTAGATCCGCGAGCGGACGGTGTCGGCAGAGCTGGCTCGCAGCAGCGCGTCCCGGATGCCGATGCCGGTGGACAGGTCGTACTCCTCGGCGGTGAGCCACAGCGAGCCGGTCCAGGCACCCTGGGCGCCCAACGCCAGGGCAGCGGCGACCTGCCGGCCGCAGCCGATGCCGCCGGCAGCCAGGACCGGGACCTCCGGGCCGACCGCGTCGACGATCTCGGGCACCAGCACCATGCTGGCGATCTCACCGGTATGGCCGCCGGCCTCGTAGCCCTGCGCCACGATGACGTCCACGCCGTTGGCGACGTGGGACATCGCGTGCTTGGCCGCGCCGGCGAGCGCCGCGACCTGGACGCCGTGCTGGTGGGCCTTCTCGATGACGTCCACCGGCGGCGAGCCGAGCGCGTTGGCGATCAGCGCCGGGCGGTGGCTCAAGGCCACGTCCACGTGCGAGCGCGCCACCGAGTGCAGCCAGCCGAGGACTCCCTCGCGGCCCTCCCCCTCCGGCAGCGGCGGGACGCCGAGCCTCTGCAGCGTGCGGTCGACGAAGGAGAGGTGCGCCGGCGGGATCATCGCCCGCAGGTCGACGGCCCTGCCCTCGGTGGGGACCTTCATCGGCATCACCACGTCGACGCCGTACGGCTTGCCGTCGGTGCTCTCGTCCAGCCAGTTCAGGGTCTGGTCGAGCTCGTCGGTGTCGTTGAACCGCACGCAGCCGAGCACGCCCAGACCACCGGCCCGGGAGACCGCCGCCGCGACCTTCTCCGACGGAGTGAAGGCGAAGATCGGGTAGTCGATGCCGAAGCGCTCGCAGATGTCGGTATGCATCAGACCGTCGCTCCCATCGCGATCTCCTTGGCTCGGGGGTACATCGCCTTGCCGGTGGCGTTCCTCGGGATCTCGTCCACGATCGCGAGACTGCGCGGCAGCTTGTAGCCGGAGAGGTGGCCGCGCAGGTAGGCGCGCAGCTCCTCGAGCTCGACGCTCTGCCCCTCGCGCGGCTGGACCACCGCGGCGACCGCCTGGCCGTACCTCTCGTCGGGAACGCCCACCACCAGCACGTCGTACACGGCCGGGTGAGCCTTGATGGCCATCTCCACCTCTTCGGGATAGACCTTCTCGCCACCGGTGTTCACGCAGTTGGAGCCGCGGCCCAGCATGGTGATCCTGCCGCCGGCCTCGATGCGAGCGAAGTCGCCGGGCACCGAGTAGCGCTCCCCGTCGATGGTCAGGAACGTCTCGGCCGACTTCCTCTCGTCCTTGTAGTAGCCCACCGGCACGTGGCCGCCCCGCCCGATCCGGCCGATCCGGCCGGCATTGGCGTCGGAGACCTCGATGAGCCGGTTGCGGTCGTCCAGCACCACGACGTGCGGGCCGGGGGCCACGACCGGGCCGTCCTTGCTGATCTGGTCGGCGTCCTGCAGGCCGGTGCCCTGGAACCCGGTCTCCGAGGCGCCGATGGAGTCGGTGAAGAACGCGTTCGGGAACGCCTTCATCCACCGCTCCTTGACCGGCGGGCTGAAGATCGCGGCACTGCTGGCGATCGAGATCAGGCTGCTGCCGTCGTACGGCGTGCCGCTCGCGGCCTTGCGCTCGTACTCCTCGACGAGCGGGCGGGCCATCGCATCGCCGGTCATGAAGACGAGCTGGACCTTGTCCCGCTCGATGATCTCCCAGGTGCGGACCGGGTCGAACCTCGGCTCGAGGATGGTCAGGTGACCCGCGAACAGATGCATCAGCAGGCCGGCCTGGGCGCCACCGTGCATCAGCGGGCTGAACGGGAAGGTGACCAGCCGCGGCTCGACGGCCTGCTTGGACTGATCGTACTCCTCCAGCGGCTCGCCGGTCATGAAGTCGATGCCACCGCCGAGCACCCGCCAGAAGTCCTCGTGGCGCCACATGACGCCCTTGGGGAAGCCGGTGGTGCCGCCGGTGTAGATGATGTGCAGGTCGTCGCCGCTCCGCGGACCGAAGTCGCGCTCGGCGCTCTGGCCGGCGAGCGCGTCCTCCCACAGAACCCCACCGAAGGTGGAGACGTCGGACCGGTCACCGGGCTCGGTCGGATCGGGCATCGCGATCGCCAGGCGGAGCCTCTCGTGCTGGGGGAGGCAGGCGGCCACCAGCGGCGCGTAGGGCCGCTCGTGGAGCACGGCGACGACGTCGGCGTTGTCGAACAGGTAGTCCAGCTCCTCTGCGACGTACCGGTAGTTCACGTTGATGTTGACCGCGCGGATCTTGACCACGGCCAGGAGTGCGACGACGTGCTCGACGCTGTTCTTGGCGTAGATCGCCACGTGGTCACCGGCCCCGATGCCCTGGCTGCCGAGGTAGTGCGCGAGCCGGTTGGCGTCGGCCTCCAGGTCGGCGAAGGTGGCCACCCGATCGCCCACCTTGACGGCCGGGTTGTCGGGGACGACGTCGACGGCATGCTCGAAGAGGTCGGCGATGTTCAGGGCCATGGCGGGAGACTAGAACACGTTCTTGTTTTTCGCTAGCATCCGTTCTCATGACAGACGTGCCGCACTGCCTGGTGGAGCTCGAGGGACACAAGCTCGTGGTCACCATGAACCGGCCCG
>CAZTHV010000251.1:4191-5197 GCA_964613165.1 uncultured Marmoricola sp. | reverse complement strand
CACCAGTGGATCGCCTGAAGGTCGCGGCCGGTGGGGGAGAAGCCCCAGTCCAGCAGCAGTCGCAGTGCGCGCTCCATCGCACCGGTGCCGCGGATCGAGGGATGCGAGCCGTAGGCGATCTCGGCGCGTCCGTCGTCGCGCCGGCGGAGGCTGACCGTCCCGGCGTACGCGGCCTCGACCTCGACGGCGAAACCCCATTCCTGGTCGGTCGTCCAGCCGCGGGGCATGATCTCGCGGACGAAGCGGCGCGCGTCCTCGCGGGTGTAGTCCGTGGGCACGGTCGTCCAGCGCTGGCTGAGCGGGTCGCGGCTCTGTTCCACGCAACGGTCGAGGTCGTCGTCCCGGTGCGCGCGCAGCCGCACGTCGCCGTCGGTGAGGACCGGGACCTGGGTGATGGCGGCCATGTCCGCACTCTGTCATCACCGGCCGGCCGCCGGGTGTCGCCACCAGCCGCCCCTGCGTCGCGGAAGGCTGCCGAAGACTGGAACAATGGCCCGCATGTCCACCGCGCCCTCCGCCCGGCCGCGAGTCCTCTCTGGGATCCAGCCGACGCACGACTCGTTCCACCTCGGCAACTACCTCGGCGCGGTCCGGCAGTGGGTGGCGCTGCAGGAAGACTTCGAGACCTTCTTCTTCATCGCCGACATGCACGCCATCACCATGGGTCACGACCCGAAGAGACTGCGCGAGCGGACGCTCTCCTCCGTCGCCCAGCTCCTCGCCGCGGGGGTCGACCCCGACCGGTCGGCGATCTTCGTGCAGTCCCAGCTGCCCGAGCACGCCGAGCTCGGCTGGGTGCTCAACTGCCTGACCAGCTTCGGCGAGGCCCGGCGGATGACCCAGTTCAAGGACAAGTCCGCCAAGGAGGGGGAGGGCGCCGCGTCGGTCGGGCTGTTCGCCTACCCGATCCTGCAGGCCGCCGACATCCTGCTCTACCGGCCGCAGTACGTTCCCGTGGGCGAGGACCAGCGCCAGCACCTGGAGCTGACCCGCGACCTGGCGCAGC
>CAZTHV010000251.1:0-4181 GCA_964613165.1 uncultured Marmoricola sp. | reverse complement strand
ATGTCGAAGTCGGCCTCGGCGCCGACCGGGATCATCGAGCTGCTCGACGAGCCGGCGGTCTCGGCGAAGAAGATCCGCTCCGCGGTGACCGACTCCGACACGGTCGTCCGCTACGACGAGGAGGCGAAGCCCGGCGTCTCCAACCTGCTGCGGATCTACTCGGCGCTCACCGGGGAGGACGTGGCCGAGCTGGAGCAGCGGTACGCCGGCCGCGGCTACGGCGACTTCAAGGGCGACCTCGCCGGCGTGGTGGCCGACTTCGTGACGCCCTTCCGCGATCGCACTCTGGAGCTGCTGGAGGACCGGACTGAGCTCGAGGGCGTCCTCCGCTCCGGTGCCGAACGGGCCCGTGCGGTCGCGGCGCGGACGCTGGCCGACGTCTACGACCGGGTCGGCTTCCTCCCGGCCTCTCCGAGGGACTGAGCCGGTGCGGACCAGCGCGACGCCGAGCACGCGCCGGGGCACGCGCCGGACCGACCAACTCGGGTCTCTCGGAGAAGGTGAGCCGGTGCGGACCATCGGGGTCTCCATCGCGGTCCCGGACCCGTTCGGGACCGAGCTGCAGGACTACCGGGTCCGGCTGGGGGACGAGAGCGCTCGCCGGATCCCCACCCACATCACCCTGGTGCCACCGCTGGAGCACCCCCTGGCCGAGCTGGGCCAGGTGACGGACCACCTGCGCGCCGCGGCGGCGCGGCAGCGCCCCTTCGAGGTGCATCTGCGCGGGACCGGGACGTTCCGGCCGGTCTCCCCGGTCGTGTTCGTCGCGGTGGCCGAGGGCATCTCGTCCTGCGAGGTGCTGGCGACCGACGTGCGAAGCGGCCCGCTGGGGGTGGGCGCGAGGCGGTTCCCCTACCATCCACATGTCACCGTCGCGCACGAGCTCGACGACTCGCTGCTGGACCGGGCCTTCACCGACCTGGCCGGCTTCGAGGCCCGCTTCGAGGTGACCGAGTTCTGGCTCTACGTTCACGACGAGGTGACCGGATGGCATCCGACCGAGGCATTCTCCCTGACTTGAGTCAGGCATGAGCCCCGGGCCGAGCCAGCTGGAGGACCGGCACGAGGGAGTGAGCCGGCCCCCCAGCTGAGACTGTGGGCGGAAGAGGTGTGCGGCGCCGGTCAGTGCGTCGGCGTGAACAGCGTGACGTTGTAGGAGTGCTTGACCTTCTTCTTGCCCAGCCGGATGTTCTTGACCACCACGCGGTAGCGGCCGTTCTTGGACATCGTGCGCGGCATCTGCCACACCACGGTGGGCATCCCGTAGCCCTTGACGACCCGTAGCTTGCGGACCGGGACCCGTCGTCCCTGGTACTTGACCCGGACCTTGGCCTTGGCGAAGTTCGCCTTGCGCAGTCCCGAGCTGAGTGACCAGCGACCGGAGGGCTCCATCGGGTTCGGGAAGTAGCCGGCGGCCGGCCACCCGACCCAGCGCGGATTCGGCCGGTTGGCCTTGGTGGGGCCGATCACCACCATCGCGTTGGCATTGTCGGTGCTGCCGGTGCCCATCGTCGTCGAGAACGGGTTGAGCAGCCAGCGGCGGTGTCCCACGGCCGTGTTCATGCTGCCGGCGTCCTTCATGTAGAGATCGATGATCTGCCCGGAGCGGATGGACGGGTAGGCCAGGGCCAGGTTGGACCGGCCCGCGGTCGCGGCCCCGGTCGAGCTCCAGCAGCGCCAGCTGCGGCTCGGGTGGTGGTCCAGCGTCCGGTTGGCGGTCATCATCAGCGCGGTCTGCTGCGCCGCCGCGTTCAGCGCGCCGGAGAACTTCACCGGCGCGAGGCCGGCGAGCGAGCGCACGTAGTTCAGCGACCGCAGCGTCTGGTCGTTCGAGCTGGCTGCCGAGGCGCCCGCCATGCAGCCCTGCACGCTGCCGCCGAGCCAGGAGACCGGCAGCGCCATGCTGCCGGCGTACTGGGACCAGTAGGCGGCGTTCACGGCCGTGAGGCTGCTGCCACGCAGTGCTCCGGACCACCGCGCGGTGGTCTTCTCGCCGAGCTCCCGGGCCTGTGCCGGGGCGGCGGTCATGCTCATCCCTGCGACCATCCCCAGGACGAGGGCCACCGAGGCGGCCAGTCCCAGGGGTCGCCTTCCATGGCGATCCTTCTCCCCCATGGGAGAACGATAGGCCCTTAATGTCCGGTTTGCCTAGTTTTGGTGCGATGTCGCGCGGATCCGTGGCGATATCCGGCCGGCGCGATGGATTTCGTCGCTGATGAGCGTCAGCGTCCCTGACGCAGTGCCGCCCGGAGGTCCTTGTTGAGCTGGGAGATGACATCCAGCGGGATCTCCTTGGGGCAGGCGCCGGCGCACTCTCCGATGTTGGTGCAGCCGCCGAAGCCCTCGTGGTCGTGCTGGGCGACCATGTCGACGACCCGGCTGTACCGCTCCGGCTGGCCCTGCGGCAGCTCGCCGAGGTGGGTGACCTTGGCGCCGACGAAGAGCGAGGCCGAGCCGTTCGGGCAGGCGGCGACGCAGGCCCCACAGCCGATGCAGGTGGCCATGTTGAACGAGCGCACCGCCTTGTCGCGCGGCACCGGCACCGAGTTCGCCTCGGGCGCCGACCCGGTGTTGGCCGAGACGAAGCCGCCGGACTGGATGATCCGGTCGAAGGCGCCACGGTCGACGCAGAGGTCCTTGATCACCGGGAACGGCTCGGCGCGCCACGGCTCGATCGTGATCGTGTCGCCGTCGGAGAACGAGCGCATGTGCAGCTGGCAGGTGGTGGTCACCTCCGGACCGTGCGCCTGGCCGTTGATCATCAGGCTGCACATGCCGCAGATGCCCTCGCGACAGTCGGAGTCGAAGGCGATCGGCTCCTCGCCCTTCTCGTTGAGCTGCTCGTTGAGGACGTCGAGCATCTCCAGGAAGCTCATGTCCTGCGAGATGCCGCTCACCTCGTAGGTGTGCATCTCGCCCTCGGAGCTCGCGTCCGCCTGCCGCCAGATCTTCAGGGTCAGATCCATCAGCGGTGCTCCTTGATCGTCTGGATGGGCATGTGCCCGAGGGTCGGGGTCCCCGCGGCGTTGTTCGACGGGGGAGCGAAGCGGAGGAGGCGAAGAACGTCGTGGGGTGACCTCACTTGTAGGACCTCTGCTTCATCTCGATGGCGGTGTAGATCAGGTCTTCCTTGTGCAGCACCGGCTGGCCGGCCGCGTCGTCCCCGCCGCCACCCCACTCCCAGGCGGCCACGTAGGCGAACTCGCCGTCGTGACGCAGAGCCTCGCCGTCCTCGGTCTGCGACTCGGCGCGGAAGTGGCCGCCGCAGGACTCGCGGCGGTTGAGCGCGTCGATGCACATCAGCTCGCCGAGCTCGATGAAGTCGGCCACGCGGCCGGCCTTCTCCAGGCTCTGGTTGAGGCTGTCGGCGGTGCCGAGCACCTTCAGGTTGGACCAGAACTCGGACTTGAGCTCGCGGATCATGTCGATCGCCTTGCGCAGACCCTCCTCGGTGCGCTCCATGCCGCAGTACTCCCACATGATGTTGCCCAGCTCCTTGTGGAAGGAGTCCGCGGACCGGGTGCCGCCGATCGAGAGGAGGCGCTGGACGCGGTCCTCGACGGCGGAGCGGGCCTCGGCCACCGCAGGGTGCGACTCGTCGAGCTTCTCGAACGGGCCGTCTGCGAGGTAGTCGCGGATGGTGTTCGGCAGCACGAAGTAGCCGTCGGCCAGACCCTGCATCAGCGCCGAGGCGCCCAGCCGGTTGGCGCCGTGGTCGGAGAAGTTGGCCTCGCCGGCGACGAAGAGACCCCGGAGGTTCGACTGCAGGTGGTAGTCGACCCACAGGCCGCCCATCACGTAGTGCACGGCGGGATAGATCCGCATCGGCACCTCGTAGGGGTTCTCGCCGGTGATCTGCTCGTACATGTCGAAGAGGTTGTCGTACTTCTCCCGGATGGCGTCCTCGCCGAGACGCTTGATCGCGTCGGCGAAGTCCAGGTAGACGCCGCGGCGGAAGTCGCCGACCATCGGGCCGACCCCGCGGCCCTCGTCGCACATGTACTTCGCGGCGCGCGAGGCGATGTCGCGCGGCACCAGGTTGCCGAAGGAGGGGTAGATCCGCTCCAGGTAGTAGTCGCGGTCCTCCTCGGCGATGCCCCGCGGATCCTTGTCACAGTCCTCCGCGCGCTTGGGAACCCAGATGCGGCCGTCGTTGCGCAGCGACTCCGACATGAGCGTGA
>CAZTHV010000250.1:0-5198 GCA_964613165.1 uncultured Marmoricola sp. | reverse complement strand
CGGCTGATGAGTCAGGCGCTGCGCAAGATCACCGGCGCCCTCAGCAACTCGAACACGACCGCCATCTTCATCAACCAGCTGCGCGAGAAGATCGGCGTGATGTTCGGCTCGCCCGAGACCACCACCGGCGGTCGGGCGCTGAAGTTCTACTCCTCGGTCCGCCTGGACGTCCGCCGGATCGAGACCCTCAAGGACGGTACCGACATGGTCGGCAACCGCACCCGGGTCAAGGTCGTGAAGAACAAGTGCCTGGCCGAGGGGACCACGGTCTTCGACCCGGTCACCGGGGTCACCCACCGGATCGAGGAGGTGGTGGACAACAAGCTGCCGATCCATGTGGTCGCCGCTGACAAGAAGGGCGAGCTGCACGTCCGACCGGTGGTCTCCTGGTTCGACCAGGGTGAGCAGGAGGTCATCGGCGTCCGGGTCAAGGGTGGTGCCGAGATCTGGGTGACACCCGATCACAAGGTCCTCGGCGACCGTGGCTGGGTGGAGGCGGGCTCACTGGTCGAGGGTGACCGCGTCGCCCGACCGCGTGAGTTCCTCGGCTTCGGCAAGGAGGAGCCGGTCACGCCTGAGGAGGCGCGCCTCCTGGGCTACCTGATCGGCGATGGGTGTGTCGGCGGCAAGACCCCCGCACAGTTCATCAACGTCCAGCCGGAGCTGCGTGAGGACGTCACCGCCATCGTGAGTCGTCTCGGGTGCGAGACCAGGCTGCGGGAGGATCAGCTGCAGCTGTCGATCTCGCACCGCAGGGGCGAGCCCAACGGAGTGATTGCGTTGTGCCGCAAGGCCGGCATCTGGGGCCATCTGGCTCCGGGCAAGACGATCGCTCCCTTCCTCATGGCTCCGGAGGTCTCGGCCGATGTGGCCGGCAACCTGATCTTCGGCCTGTTGGAGAGTGATGGCTGGGTGAGCCGGGAGCAGACCGGTGCCCTTCGAGTCGGGTTCGCGACCACCTCGGAGCAGCTCGCTCACCAGATCCACTGGCTGCTGCTTCGCTGGGGCATCGCCAGCTCGGTGCGCCGTCGTGACCCTCATTCTCAGAGGGATGGGATCGTCAGGGGACGGCGCATCGTCACGAAGCTGCCCTGCTGGGAGGTCCGCATCGCCGGCCTCGACAACGTCACTCGATTTGCCGAGGCCGTGCCGACGTGGGGTCCGCGTGGACGTGCGCTGGTGGCGGAGCTGGCTGCTCTCGATGGCAGGCATCGTGGATCTCAGCACGGCTACCTGCCGGCTGGTGTGACCGAGGAGGTGCTCACCTATCTGCGTCATCGCGGAGTCACCCCCACCTTCGTCGCCGGTGTGCTCGGTGTGCTCGGTGTGCCCGAGTCGTCGGCCAAGAGTGGCCTGAGGCAGCTCCTGGGTGCGCGCAGGCTCCGCCGCGATCGGGTGCAGGCCGTCGCGGATGCGCTGGAGGACACCTTCCTGGGCGAGATCCTCGCCGACCAGATCAGCTACCTGGCGGTGACCGAGATCCTGCCTGCAAAGCGGGTGCGTACCTTCGACGTGGAGGTCGAGGAGCTGCACAACCTCGTCGCTGAGGACATCGTGGTGCACAACTGCGCCCCCCCGTTCAAGCAAGCCGAGTTCGACATCATGTACGGCCTGGGCATCTCCCGGGAGGGCGGGCTCATCGACGTCGGTGTCGAGTCTGGGCTGATCCGCAAGGCCGGTGCCTGGTACACCTACGAGGGCGACCAGCTCGGCCAGGGCAAGGAGAACGCCCGGACCTTCCTCAAGGACAACCCGGATCTGGCCAACGAGATCGAGAAGCGGATCCTGGAGAAGCTGGGCGTGGGACCGACCGTCGACCAGCCGGTCGAGACGCCGGTGGATCCGGATGGCATCGACTTCTGAGAAGTCCGAGGCTGGGGTCGATCCCGGGCTGGATCCGGACGCCGACCCAGAGTCGGTCGCGCGCCGGATCCTGCTCGACCAGCTGGCGGGGCGGGCACGGAGTCGCCGGGAGCTGGCCGACAAGCTCGCCCAGCGCAAGGTGCCGGCCGACATCGCCGAGCGGCTGCTGGATCGGTTCACCGAGGTGGGACTCGTCGACGACGCCGTCTTCGCCCGGGACTGGGTGGAGCAGCGCCAGGCGGGCCGCGGACTGGGCCGGCGGGCGCTGGCCCAGGAGCTGCGCCGCAAGGGGGTCGACGACGAGATCGCCCGGGAGGCGCTGGACGGGCTCGAGGACGAGGAGGAGGTGGCTCGCGACCTCGTTCGGCGCAAGCTGCGCTCGGTCCGCGGACTGCCCGAGGACAAGGCGGTTCGCCGCCTGGTCGGCATGCTGGCCCGCAAGGGCTACTCCGGCTCGATCGCCTTCCGGGTGGTCCGCGAGGAGCTGGGGGCGGAGCTGACCGACCCCGAGCTGCTCAGTTGAGGCCGGGTCAGCCGAGGAAGCCCCGGGCGTCCTCGGGCAGGTTGCCGTGCGCCTCGGCGCGACGGGCCCAGTCGCTGGCCAGCGTCGCGAAGCGCATCGGGTTGTAGACGTCCTCCTCGCGCGACCAGAGACTCTCGCCGGCGTAGGTGAGGATCGTGATGTTCGACTCCTCCAGTGCCGAGCCGTCCCCCGGGTCGGGCATCAGATTGCGCAGCTCGCAGATCACCCGGCTGGTCGGGACGTCCACGACGTACCAGGCCGGCGGGAAGCCGGTCATCACCCGGCCGGGGAAGGCGGTCATCGTCCGCACCGCCCACCGGCCGATCTCCTCCCGGCCGTGGAAGGTGCCGAAGGCATGCTCGACGTACTCCGCGTCCTCGGTGAAGAGTGACGGCAGCTCGGCCCAGGCTCCGTGAGCGCGGATGGCCTCGACCTTCTCCAGGTGGGCCAGGAAGGCTCCCTCGAGCTCCTCGGCGGTGAAGTCCGGCATGGCCGACATCCAACCACCGCGGCGCCGTCCCGGTCGGTCTTTCGTGCTCGCCGAGCCTGTCGAAGCCGCCCTCGGACACCGACAATGGGCACATGCTCTTCGAGATCCTCCGTGCCGAGGTGCACCCAGGTGAGTCCTGGGCCCGGGCGGCGGACCGGGTCGCCACGGGGGAGGATCACGAGGGTCCCGTGCTGGCCGTGGACCTCTCCGGCGACCCGTTGCGATTCCAGGTCGACCACCAGCACCGGCTCGCGGTCCGGCCGATGACCGAGGGCGACCTGGGCGACGTCTCCCGCTGGGTGAGTGCGCCACACGTCGCGCGGTGGTGGGATGAGCACCGCAGTCTCGAGCAGGTGGCCGCCCACTACGGCCCGGCGCTGTGCGGCAAGGACCCGACCCGGCTGTGGGTGTGGGAGGTCAACGGGCGGTCGGTGGGGTTCGCCCAGGACTACCGGATCGGTGACCACCCGGACTACGCCGTGCTGTGCCGGCGGCCGGACGCGGTCGGGGTGGACTACCTCATCGGGGAGAAGCCGTTCACCGGGCGCGGCCTGGGCACCAGCCTGCTATGGGTCTTCCTGCGCGACATCGTCTGGCCGGCGTACCCCGAGGTCTCCGAGATCTTCGCCGCGCCCGACCACCGCAACGTGCGGTCGCTGCGGCTGCTGGACAAGCTCGGCTTCGAGCGCGGTCTCTGGTTCGACGAGCCGCATCCGGGTGGCGGGGTGGACACCGTCATCGGCTGCTCGCTGGATGTGAAGCGGGTCATCGGCGGATCAGTGACCGCCGAGTGACGCCGTCGGATGCGCGCCGGCGCCCCATCGACGTGGACAGGCCGTCCTCTTCAGCTGTACGCCGGGGAGGCCGAGGCGATCCCGCGCGAGGACGAGCTCGACTGTCTTTGATCAAGGACAGATGAGCACTGTCCTTTGTTCAAAGACGAATCCTATGTCTGCGATCGGGGACACAGCACATAGATAGTTACTGTCAAGTAACCCAGCGCTGTACGCTGCGGGCATGCCTGACGTCCTCGACCTCTACCGGAAGTCCTCGGCCATCCCCCTCGTGGGCCGCCGTGTCTTCGACTTCGCCTTCTCCCAGAAGGCGCCGTACTTCTGGAGCATCCGGCCGCGCTTCACCATCATCGAGCCGAACCACGCCGAGGTGGTCATCCCCAAGCGCCGGGCCGTGCAGAACCACATCGGCACGGTGCACGCGATCGCCCTGTGCAACGGACTGGAGGCCGCGATGGGCGTCCTCGCCGAGGCGACCATCCCCGAGAGCAAGCGCTGGATCCCCAAGGGGATGACGGTCAGCTATACGGCCAAGGCGACCGGCGACGTCACCTGCATCGCCGAGACCGACCCCGAGCAGTGGACCGGCGACACGGGAACGTCTGGCGGCGACCTCCCCGTCCGCGTCCGCGGCGAGCTTGCCGACGGCACGGTCGTGATCGAAGGCACCATCAACCTGTGGGTGACCGAGAAGCCCCGAACGAAGTGAGGGGCTTCGACGTCTGAAGTCCGGGCGAGCCTGCGAGCGCGGAACCGTGGAGAAGCGCCGAAGTGAGGGGCTTCGACGTCTGAAGTCCGGGCGAGCCTGCGAGCGCGGAACCGTGGAGAAGCGCCGAACGTGAGGGGCTTCGACGTCTGAAGTCCGGGCGAGCCTGCGAGCGCGGAGGTTCTCTGTTCTGGCCATCAGTTCGGCAAGCTCAACCAGCGTGCCCTTGCCCGGTGCAGCCGGCTGCTCGGGGAGGTTGAGGAGGTCGATGGGCCGGAACGTGACCCGGAAAGGCCGCTCAGCTCGGAACTCGTCCGTGCCGGTGACGTCGGCGACCTGGACGTAGGTGCGGTCGCGCAGCTCCAGGCGTGGATGGTGGGGCCCTGCGGGTCGATGGCCTAGTAACAGGGGCAATCCCCGCGCTGGAACCGCTCGTGCTTGACGTCGAGGTCGATGAGCCGGGTGCTGGGGGAGAGCACCTCGACGGCGAGCAGCGGAGCGGCGGCCAGGTTGCCCTCGGTCATCGTCATGGCGACCATGCTGCCTCCTCGTCTTCATGCGAGCCAAGCATTCTCGTCACCGCGCCGATCGCAACCACGAATCCACAGGGAGTCTTCGCCGGCGCCTCCGTCGCCTCCACGTCGTGGTGTCGTCGTCCGCGAATCGTCCACAGGGTGTGGTCGGGATGGGTTCTCCACAGATCGCCGCCGACCGGATGAATTCGCCGCCACGTGCTGACAATGTTGGGCCCGTTGGGGAACAATGAAGGGGTGATCGAGTTGACCGAGCCGCAGGTGTGGACGTTGATCGGCGTGTTCGCCG
>CAZTHV010000249.1:0-5237 GCA_964613165.1 uncultured Marmoricola sp. | reverse complement strand
CGAAGGAGCCGACATCGGCGTCGGTCTGCTTGAACCGGGCATGCTCGATGCTGGCCAGCGTCAGGTCGCAGACCACGTGCAGCGAGTGCCCGCCGCCGGCCGCCCAGCCGTTGACCAGGCAGATGACCACCTTGGGCATGAACCGGATCAGCCGCTGGCACTCCAGGATGTGCAGCCGAGCGAGCTTGGCCTGGTCGATCGCCAACTCCCGATGGCTCTGCGGAGGAGCGCCGGCGTCGCCCCCTGTCCTCGGCTCGGCGTCGGCGAGTTCGTACTGGTAGCCGGCCTTGCCACGGATCCGCTGGTCGCCACCCGTGCAGAACGCCCGCTTGCCGTTCTTCTCGCTCGGCCCGTTGCCGGTGAGCAGCACGCAGCCCACGTCGGCGGAGATCCGCGCGTGCTCCAGCACCCTGAGCAGCTCGTCGACGGTGTGCGGCCGGAAGGCGTTGAGGACGTCCGGCCGGTCGAAGGCGATCCGTACGGTGCCGTGCCCGCGGGCCCGGTGGTAGGTGAGGTCGGTCAGCCCCTCGAAGCCGCGCACCACGTCCCAATCGGCCGGGTCGAAGATCTCGGACACACCTTCCAGAGCGCTCATGCAGCGAAGGCTAGGGCATGGCCGACGAGGACCGGGACCGGTGGGGTGCCGCCGCCGTTCTGAGCGAAACGGTTGACATCTCCCTCCCGGAGCAGCCATGTCGCTCGGAATCGACCTGCGCCGTCTCGCGGACCTGGTCTAGGCGCCGCAGAGATTTCTGACGTACGCCGGGAACAACCCAGGTGCAACTGTCGTTGCCGATCTCTAGGCTCGACTTCGGCCCGATCACGACGCCGCTCGGATCCCGCCTGCCGACTCCTCCGCTCCGCTTCTCTCTCGGAAGGACCCCGCATGGCTTCGACCTCACCTCAGCCCACCCTGCCTGACTATCCCGACCACATCGACTCCGCGGTCCTCAAGGTGGCTGGTGTGGTCGTGCTCGGCGCGATCATGTCGATCCTCGACATCACCGTGGTCAACGTCGCGCTGCCCACCTTCCAGCGCGTCTTCGGCGACGGCGGCCATGAGCTGGAGTACTCCCACGTCGCATGGACCGTCACGGCGTACACCCTCGCCCTGGCCACCGTGATCCCGCTGACCGGCTGGGCGGCGGACCGCTTCGGCACCAAGCGGCTCTACATCACCGCGATCGGGCTCTTCACCGCCGGCTCCGCACTCTGCGCCACCGCCTGGGACATCAACGCGCTCATCGCCTTCCGGGTCCTGCAGGGTCTCGGCGGGGGCATGCTGATGCCGCTCGGCATGACGATCATGACCCGTGCCGCGGGCCCGCACCGGATGGGCCGGCTGATGGCGATCCTCGGCGTGCCGATGCTGCTCGGCCCGATCATGGGCCCGATCCTCGGCGGCTGGCTGATCGACATCGCCAGCTGGCACTGGATCTTCCTGATCAACGTGCCGCTGGGCGCGATCGCGATCATCTACTCCTGGATGGTCCTGGACAAGGACGCCCCGCAGCCCTCGGAGTCCTTCGACGTGATCGGCATGCTGCTGATGTCTCCGGGTCTCGCGCTCTTCCTGTTCGGCGTGTCCTCACTGCCCGGTGAGGGCGGCGACTTCGGCGCGCCGAAGGTGTGGATCCCGGCACTGGCCGGCCTGCTGCTGATGACCGCCTTCGTGTGGTGGTCCTTCCGGCCGAAGCACCCGCTGCTCGACCTGCGGCTGCTGGCCAACCGCAACCTGGCGGTCTCGCTGATCACGATGTTCCTCTTCGCCGGCGCCTTCTTCGGCGGACTGCTCCTCGTCCCGACGTACTTCCAGCAGATCCGCGGCGAGTCGACGCTGCAGGCCGGTCTCCTGGTCGCGCCGCAGGGTCTCGGCGCGATGATGACGATGCCGATCGCCGGCCGTCTCGCCGACCGGATCCCGATCGGCCGGATCGTCCCCGTGGGGATCGTGCTCATCCTGATCGGCATGCTCGGCTTCACCCAGATCACCGACACGACCTCCTACCCGGTGATCATCGCCCTGCTCGTGGTCATGGGCTGGGGCATGGGCGTCACGATGATGCCGCTGATGACGGCCGCGCTGCGCACCCTCAAGGCGCACGACGTGGCCCGCGGATCGACGCTGCTCAACATCAACCAGCAGATCGCCTCCTCCGTCGGCGTGGCCACGATGTCGGTGGTGCTGACCAACCACCTCAACAACTCCCCGGTCATCCCCGGCACCGACAGGATCCCCGGCTTCGTCGACGGCATCACCGAGACCACCGCGGCCATCTTGAAGAACACCCAGCCGAAGCTCTTCGAGCAGCTGCACCTGGACCCGGCCGCCGTCGCCGACGGTCTCGCCAGGGCCGCGTCGTCCTTCGCCGACACCTACTGGGTGGCGTGGTCGGTGATCCTGGTCGGCCTGATCGCCTCCCTCTTCCTGCCTCGCAAGCACGAGGAGAGCCACCTCCTCGACGACGAGGGCGTCCCGCCGGTGCCGATCCACTGACCGGCGGGGTTTCGCCGGGTCCGGACAGCGGGCAAGTCAGACACAACGAGAGGAGTCAGTCATGGCACTGACGGGTGAGTACGTCCCGAGCAGCCAGAAGTGGGTGCGCGACCAGGTCGCCGTCTTCGAGGAGTCCAACGGGGCCAAGGGCAACACGCTGAGGGGCGACCCGATCGTGGTGATCACCTCGGTCGGGGCCACCTCGGGCAAGCTGCGCAAGAACCCGGTGATGCGGATCGAGCGCGACGGTCGGTACGCCGCGATCGCCTCCAAGGGCGGCGCGCCGGACGACCCGTCCTGGGCCGACAACTTCCGCGCCCACCCCGAGGTAGAGCTGCAGGACGGGCCCGAGAGGCACACCTACGCCGTCCGCGAGGCCGCGGGCGAGGAGCGGGCCGACTGGTGGCAGCACGCCGTGGACACCTGGCCGACCTATGCGACCTACCAGGAGAAGACGGACCGACCGATCCCGGTCTTCGTGCTGACCCGGACGGACTGAGCCTGACCGAGGCGGCGGCTTGAAGGCGTTCAGGCGCCGAGCGCGGCCCTGAGGCGCTCGCGCAGGCCGGAGGCGCGCTGCACCTCCCGGCCGACGGCGGCGCGGATGGCCGCCTCGGAGCCGACGACGCGGACCTTGTCCTGGGCCCGGGTCACCGCGGTGTAGAAGAGCTCGCGGGTCAGCAGCGGCGAGTCCTCCGGCGGCAGCACCACGCTGACGGTGCGGGCCTGCGAGCCCTGGGACTTGTGCACCGTCATCGCGTGCATGGTCTCCACGTCGGCCAGCCGGGTGGTGGCGAAGTCGCGCAGGCCCGTCGCCGCGTCGAGGAAGACCCGCAGCCGTCCATCGGGCAGCCGGACGGTGACCCCGGTGTCGCCGTTGTTGATCCGCAGACCGGGGTCGTTGGCGGTGACCAGGATCGGGCGGCCGGCGTACCACGGCTGGTAGTGGGTCACCCCGGTGCGCTCGGAGACCAGCTGCTCGACCAGCCGGTTCCAGCCGGCCACGCCGTACGGACCGCGGCGGTGGGCGCAGAGCAGCCGATGCTCGGTCAGCGTCCGCAGCGCGCGCTCGGGGTCGCCGGACTCGGCGGCCCGGCGCTGGCGCACCGCGACCTCGGCCACGACGTCGTGGAACGCGGCCATCGCGTCGGCGTCGGCCGGGTCGATCAGCTCGACCTGCCCAGACCCGGAGCCGGTGGCCGACCGCAGCCGGTCGAGCACGGCCTCGGGATCGCCGTCGCGCAACGCCTGGGCGACCGTCCCGATGTCGGCGCCGTAGCGGTGGGTGGTGCGCAGCCTGACGACCGGTGAGCCGGGGTGACCCTCGAAGCCGGCGACCAGATCGGCCAGGACGGCGCCCGCCTCGACCGAGGCGAGCTGGTCGGGATCGCCGACCAGGATCAGTCGCGCATCCGGGCGCAGCGCCTCCAGCAGCCGGGCCATCATCGTCAGCGAGACCATCGAGGTCTCGTCCACGACCACCACGTCGTGCGGGAGCCGGCGCGAGCGGTCGTGGCGGAAGCGGACACTGCTGTCGGGTCGCCAACCCAGCAGCCGGTGCATCGTCGACGCCGTGAGACCGGCGAGCCGCTCCCGGTCCACCGGATCGGTGAGCTCGGCGGTCGCCTCCTCGACGGCCTGCTGCAGCCGGGCGGCCGCCTTGCCCGTCGGCGCGCAGAGGGCGATCCGAGGCGGTACGCCGGTCGACTGCTCGTGCTGTGCCCCGAGCAGCGCCAGCAGGCCCGCGACCGTGGTGGTCTTGCCGGTGCCCGGACCGCCGGTGAGCACCGTCGTCCACTGGCCGACCGCGGCTCGTGCGGCGGCGCGCTGCTCGTCGTACCCCTCGGCCGGGAAGACCCGGGCGAGTCCCGCCGCCAGTGCGGCA
Source organism: uncultured Marmoricola sp. (assembly GCA_964613165.1). Classification (GTDB taxonomy): domain Bacteria; phylum Actinomycetota; class Actinomycetes; order Propionibacteriales; family Nocardioidaceae; genus Marmoricola. The sequence continues at coordinate 855 of CAZTHV010000249.1, read as the reverse complement.
TCGTCGATCTCCGGCACCGGACGGCGGAGCCGGGTCATCAGGTCGTCGCAGACCTGCTGCTCCTCGCGCCAGTAGCGGTCGAGGTAGAGCAGGCTGCCCTCCAGCCGGACCACCTGCTCACCGACGACCGCGCTCGCGGCGACCCGGCTCAGCCAGTCTGCGGGCTCGGGCCAGGACAGCGACGCGTCGTCGCTCGTCTCCACCGGCGCCGCCGAGATCGTGGCGAGGTCTACGCAGATGGCGCCCGCCCGGGCGGCCCGGACCGCCAGCGCGACCGCGAGCAGCACCCGCTCGTCGTCCTCGCCGAGGATCGCCGCGAAGCGGGATGCCACGTGGACGTCGGCCGCGGCCAGGACGCCGGCGGCGTTGAAGTCGCCCAGCAGCCCGGTGGCACGCAGTGCGAGGCGCGGAGCGGTCGGATCGAGCATCTCCGCGCTCACCGGGCCACCTCCGCGCTGTGCTGTCTCCTGGTGGGCCCGGCCAGCAGGTCGGACATCTCGACCACCATCGCCGCCGGTGGCCGCCAGGCGAAGACGCCACAGGGCTGCCCGTCGACGACCGGCGTCTCCGGACCGCACATGCCGCGGACATAGAGGTAGAGGATGCCGCCGAGGTGCCGATCGGGGTCGTAGCCCCGCAGCCGCCAGCGCAGGTAGCGGTGCAGCACGACGGAGTAGAGCAACGCCTGCAACGGGTAGTGCGAGTGCAGCATCGCCTCGGTCATCAGCCGGGGCGTGTAGTCGGCGCTGGTCAGCGGCCGGCCGACCTCGCCGAGCCAGTTGGTCTTGTAGTCCACGACGACGAAGCGGTGACCGGCTCCTGGACCGACCCCTGGGTCGGGCACTCGCAGCACCA
>CAZTHV010000248.1:0-5252 GCA_964613165.1 uncultured Marmoricola sp. | reverse complement strand
CGGGCGTCATCAACACGCACTTCATCGTGGCGTACCTGCTGATGCAGCACGGCACGCCAGCGCAGAAGGAGAAGTACCTGCCCCGGATGGCGACCGGCGAGGTCCGAGGGGCCTTCTCGATGTCCGAGCCCGGGCTGGGATCCGACGTGTCGGCGGTCGCGACGAAGGCCACCAAGCAGGACGAGGGGTCGTACTCCATCACCGGCCAGAAGATGTGGCTGACCAACGGCGCCACCTCGACCCTGGTCGCGCTGCTGGCCAAGACCGACGAGGGCGCCGAGTCGGTCTACAAGAACATGACCACCTTCCTCGTCGAGAAGGAGGCCGGCTTCGGCGAGACCGCCCAGGGCATCACCGTGCCGGGCAAGATCGACAAGATGGGCTACAAGGGCGTCGAGACGACCGAGATGATCCTGGAGGACCACCGCATCGGCGCCGACCAGGTCCTGGGTGGCGAGCCGGGCAAGGGCTTCTTCCAGATGATGGACGGCGTCGAGGTCGGCCGGGTCAACGTGGCGGCCCGCGCCTGCGGTCTGGCGTGGCGCGGCTTCGAGCTCGGCATCGCCTACGCCCAGCAGCGCAAGACCTTCGGCAAGATGATCGCCGACCACCAGGCGGTGCTGTTCCGTCTCGCCGAGATGGCCACCAAGGTGGAGGCGAGCCACACCATGATGGTCCGCGCCGCGCGCCTGAAGGACACCGGCCGGCGGATGGATGTCGAGGCCGGCATGGCCAAGATGATCGCCTCGGAGTACGCCAACGAGGTCGTGGAGGACTCCTTCCGGATCCACGGGGGATACGGCTACTCCAAGGAGTACGAGATCGAGCGCCTCATGCGCGAGGTCAAATTCATGCTCATCGGCGAGGGCACCTCCGACATCCAGAAGATGATCATCGGCCGTCAGCTCCTCAAGGAGTACCAGCTCTAAATCAGTTCGCCGAGGCGGCGCAAGTTCACCTATTGCAGGTGAACTTGCGCCGCCTCGACGGGTCTTGGCGATGAAGTTGCGCCGCCTCGGCGGGATCGGGGTCAGGCAGGCTCACACGATGGGGCGGCGCAGCGGCTGGACCTGCTCCAGCGCGGCGCGCAGCCGCTCGTCGTCGCGGTCGACGGCGGGCACCAGCAGCTCGGTGACCACGTCGAGCACATCGGCGAGCCGCTCGTTGAGCCGGCGGCTCTCCTCCACGGCACGATGCAGCTCGGCCACCTGGCGCTCCAGGGTGGCGATCCGATCGTCGTCGGGGGTGCCGCGCAGTGGGTTCCTCATGACGCTGGGTTCCTCATGATGCTGCCTTCCAGGTGACGACGATGCGGCGGTGACCGCCTCGGACACGGGTCTGCTCCAGGATCGATCCGCCGTGCCGGTCGATCTCCCGCTCCACGGTGGCGCCCAGGCTCTCGGCGTACTCCACGAACATGCGGGTGCCGCGCCGCCCGGTCATCGAGGCGAACCGCCACAGGCCGTCGCGGCCGATCGGGGTGAGCTCCTCGACGACCCCGCGGACATAGAGATGCCGCGGCTTGTCCGCGTGGGCGTAGCGCGTGCCCCAGCGCAGCACGGAGGATGCCGACTCCAGGTTGATCACCCGGTACGCCGTACGCACGCCGGCCTCGGCCAGCCGCTCGCGGCCGCGATGACGGGCCGGTGTGCAGTAGTCCGATCCCTCGGTCGGGTGGCCGTTCTGGTTGAGCCAGACCAGGTCGGAGGCCGCGCCGGAGCCGAGCTCGAGCACCGGATCGCCGGGAGCCATCCGCGCCGCCGCCCAGCGGACGAATCCGGATGGCTCGCGCGACAGGCGGGCGCTGTTGGCCGGGGCGTACACCTCCGCCCAGTGCTTGAGCCGGTGCCGGCTGCCCCGGAACCACTGGCTCATCCGCTCGATGCTCTCCGGCGGGTGATCGAAGTGGAAGGCCGGGTCGGGGATCTTCCATGACGGCCCGTAGGTGTAGGCCAGGAACGCGTCCAGGTCGGCCGGCGCGGGGAAGGAGATGCCCTCCAGGTCGATGGTGCCGAAGGGCAGGATCGCGGAGCGGTCCAGGGTGCCGCGCAGCGAGCCGGTGAGGTGGAAGTGCTCGCCGATGTGGAAGGAGCCGAAGACGTCCACGCCGGCGCGCTTGCCGCTGGGCAGCGGCACCCAGATCTTGAAGTTGGCCGCGGACATCCGGACCACCTGCCAGCCGAGCGAGGCCATCAGCCGCTCGGCCCCCCGGCACTCGCGGATGATGTCCAGCGGATGGGTGTGGGCGCTCAGGTAGCTCAGGTCGAGGTCGGAGTCGTGGCCGATCATGTGGCCGGTGCGGGCGGCGCCGAGCAGCCCGCCGTAGCACAGGTAGGCGTCCAGCCCGCACTTCTCGGTGAGGTCGACCAGCACCCGGTGGGCGGCGTCGACCAGCTCACGGCGGGAGGCGTCGGTGAAGTCCTCGCCCGTGCGCTGCAGCCGGCCGCTCTTGTCGACCGAGAGGGGATGGCCCAGGTCGTCGGCCAGGACCAGCGGCTCGGTGCTCCGGTCGAAGGCCACGGTGCCGGCGAAGAGGGTGTCGCCGCCGTTGTGCGACGCGACCTCCACCTCGGCGCGCCCCTTCAGGTGCGGCACCAGGGAGGCCGGCCAGGCCACGTGCAGGCCGTCGTCGGTGGCAGTGGCGTCCCGGACGGTGGTGAAGGACCACACCCGGTGACCGGCGAAGCGCACGTCGAGCGGCCCGTCGTACTGCCGGGGGAGGCGGATGCCGTCTCGCCCCACCGCGATCGCGCGTGCCACCTGTCCCTCCGCCTGCCCTCTGCCTGCCCTCGTGCCGTGGGCCCCGCGGCTGCGAGGCGCGCCCAGCAGGCTACCCCGATCGCCCGCGGTGACGGGTGAACGGGTGAGGAGGATGTGCGACGTGATCCCGGCTGCCGTCAAACCCGCTCGACACGGATGGCAGAGTGGGGAGTCACACCAGCGACAGGAGAGTCACATGACCGACCACTCGCCCGACGACATGGACGACATCAAGGCGAAGATGCGCGAGGCGCTGGACCGCAAGCAGGGCAACGACCGCGGCGTACCCAAGGACAGGCCGGTGAAGGAGAAGGCGCACGGCTCCGAGGTCGTCGGCGGGGCGCCGAAGATGCACCGGCGCAAGGCCGGCGGCGGAGGCTCCTGAGCCACGCCGGCGGCGAGCCCAGGCCCGCCGTGGCGGTCAGAGGCGGACGGTGGGGCGGGGGCCGAAGACGCGGGCCAGCGGGAGGATGCCCAGGATCAGCACCATCGGGACGGCGAACCCGATCCTCAGGCTGCCGGCACCCACGACGCCGGTGAGCACGGCGCCGAGGAGCGCGCCCGCGTAGTTGAACTGGTTGAACCGGGCGATCACCGCGTCCACGCGCGCGTGCCGGGCCGCCTCGTCCAGTGACGGGTCGTTGCCGGCGATCCGGGCGGCGGCGGAGAAGCTGAGCGGCGCGATCACGGCGACGCCGGTCCCGAGCAGCGCGAAGCCGGCGACGGCGACCTGCCAGGACGGTGCGAAGACGATGACCGCGAGGGCGGCGCAGGCCACCAGCGCACCCACCCGCAGCACCCGCACGGGACCGAAGCGGGCGACGGTCGCGTCACCGGCCAGGCGCATGGCGCCACTGGCCAGCAGGTAGGGGAAGGTCGCCAGCGCGACCAGCCCCGACGGGGTGGGGAAGACCTTGTCCAGGTACGTCGGTCCCCAGGTGAACGCCGCCGTGTCGACCATGTAGAAGAGCACCAGCGCCAGCCCGACCAGCATGATCGGGCGCCACGGGATCTCGATGCCCTCCTGCGGCACCGGGGCGCCCACGCGCCGCAGGAACGGGCCGGTCAGGACCACCAGCGGGACGATCGCGAGCAGCGCCGACCAGCCCAGCGAGAGATGGGCCGTCGCCAGGGTGATCGCCGAGCCGATCACCCCGCCGAGCGTCCAGGCGCCGTGGAAGGACGGCAGGATCGGCCGGCCGTACCGGTGCTCCAGGGCGACGCCCTGCATGTTGGTGGTCGCGTCCACCGTGCCGAGCGCGACGCCGTACCCGGCCATCCCCACCAGGAACACGCCGATGTCCGGCGCCAGCGTGATCAGTGGGACCGAGACCAGGATCAGGGCCAGCCCGGCGCGGAGCAGCGTCGCGGAGTCGTGCCGCTCGGCCAGAGTCTCCGCCGCGACCGAGCCCACCCCGGCGAGCAGCACCATCATCAGCAGGACGCCGGAGAGCTGCAGCTCCGAGAGATGCCATCTGTCGGTGATGTCGGGCAGTCGGGTGGTGAGGCTGATGAACACCACGCCCTGGGTCGCGAACGCCAGGGCGACCGCCCGCCGCGCATGACGTACGGAGCGGTCCAGATCACTTGTCACGGTGTGATGATGCCACCGAGCATCGGAGTTAGGGTCGATCCGTGGCGGTCACCAGCTCGTGCCCGCGGTGTCCGACCGCGGTCGAACAGGGGGAGGGCGGCTTCACCTGCCCCCGCCACGGCGAGGTGCTCCCGCTGCGCCGCCCGACCACCGTGGACTACGAGTCCTTCGCCGAGCTGATGACCGACATCGGCGACCTGCCGACCTACCTGCCATGGCCGATGAGCCCGGGCTGGACGATCGCCGACTTCGGGTACGTCGGCACCGGCCGCGCCGTCGCCACGATCACGGGGACCGCCGGGAGCAGCGACCCCGACGGCCCGGTGGAGCTGACCATCGTCTCGGAGGACCCGGGCGTCGGCCTGGGCGCGCGCTGCGCCGGCGCGCCGTACGCCGATCCGGGCAGCCAACTGGGCAAGACCTCCCCGGTCGTCAAGGTGCGCGCCGGTGGCCGGTCGGTCCCGCTGTGGGCCGTCGACTCGAGCTCGGAGGACGACCTGCTCGCCAAGGCGGTCTTCGCCGGCGAGGCGGACGGCCGCTGGCTCTGGCTGGTCGTCCGGCCCGCCTCGGCCGCCCTGCTGCTGCGCGACGAGTGGCTGCTCGCCGACGTCACCGGCTTCGGCCCGCAGGCGCTGGAGATGCCGTTCGGCGGTCCGCGCCCGGCCTGGTGAGGTCCGCGGGGGTCACCGCACGGTGCGCGGGGCCTGGGAGGACGACGCCCGGGCTGTGAGCCGGATCACCTGATGTGCTTGACATCACAGCCGAGCCCTGAAATGGTAGATGAAATATCATCCACCATCAGGAGAAGACGTCGTGCCGACCCCATCCGCGAAGCGGCTTGTACAGCTGGATCGGGTGGTCATTCGGTTTGCGGGTGATTCTGGTGATGGGATGCAGT
>CAZTHV010000247.1:0-5253 GCA_964613165.1 uncultured Marmoricola sp. | reverse complement strand
CGCCGCGGTCTGCGACTTGGCGAACGCGGCGTACGGACCGTTGCCGACCTCGGGCCGGGTCTTCGTCAGCATCGCCAACCGGGACAAGCGCACGATGATCTTCCCGGTGAAGGTGCTTGCAGAGGCCGGCTTCGAGATTCTCGCCTCGCGCGGCACGGCCGAGGTGCTGCGTCGCAACGGGATTAAGGCCACCGTGGTGCGCAAGCACTTCGAGGGTCCGGGCCCCGACGGCGAGCCGACCAGCGTCCAGGTGATCCACGACGGCCTGGTCGACCTGGTGGTGAACACGCCGGGTGGCACCACGCCGGGCGGAGACTCGCGCATGGACGGCTACGAGATCCGCACCGCCGCGGTGCTGGCCGGCATCCCGTCGATCACCACGGTCCAGGGACTCGCTGCCGCGGTCCAGGGCATCGAGGCGCTCCGCTCGGGCAGCATCGGGGTGCGCTCGCTGCAGGACTGGGCGGCCGCCGCCGCAGCGGGGACCGACGCGTGAGAGGTCCCTACCGGCTGCTCTTCGACCGCGCCCTGGTCCGGGTCGACGCGGAGAGGGCGCACCACGTGGCGATGACCGCCATCCGGGCAGCCCGGCCGGTGCTGAGTCGTCGGACCGGCCCGTCCGGTCCCAGGACGGTGATGGGGATCGACTTCCCCGGCGTCCTCGGTCTCGCCGCCGGGTTCGACAAGAACGCCGTGGCGATCGACTCCCTGGCCGGGCTCGGATTCGGCTTCGTCGAGATCGGCACGGTGACCGGCGAGGCGCAGCCGGGCAACCCACGACCGCGACTGATGCGATTGCCGGCCGACCGGGCGATCGTCAACCGCATGGGCTTCAACAACGACGGCTCCGAGGTGGTGGCCGCCCGGCTGGCCGCTCGGGCGAGACGGCTGGGGGACCGGCGTGGTCCGGTGCTGGGCGTCAACATCGGCAAGACCAAGGTGGTGCCGGAGGACGACCAGGATGCGGTGATCGCCGACTACCAGAAGTCGGTGACCCAGCTCGCGCCGTACGCCGACTATCTGGTGGTCAACGTCTCCTCGCCGAACACGCCCGGCCTGCGCGACCTGCAGGCGGTGGAGCGGCTCGAGCCGCTGTTGCGCGCCGTACGCCGGCGGATCGACGAGGTCACCGACGGACGGGACCGGTGCCTTCCGCTGGTGGTCAAGATCGCGCCTGACCTCGGCGACGAGGACGTCCTCGCCGTGGCCGACCTGGCCGTCGCCCTCGGGCTCGACGGCATCATCGCGACCAACACCACGATCAGCCGAGAGGGGCTGGCCTCGACGCCGGCGCAGATCGATGCCGCCGGTGGCGGTGGGCTGTCGGGGGCGCCGCTGACGGAGCGGGCCGAGGAGGTGCTGCGGCTGCTGCGCGGCCGGGTCGGCGAGCTCGCCCTCATCGGGGTCGGCGGGATCGGCTCGGTCGAGGACGCGTGGGCGCGCCTGGACGCGGGAGCGGACCTGCTGCAGGCCTACACCGCCTTCGTCTACGAAGGCCCGCTGTGGCCCCGGCGGATCACCAGAGCTCTGGTCGGTGGGGCGCCGGCTCGAGACGAGCCGGAACGTGAGAGGAAGAAGTGATGGAGCCGTTCGGTGCCCGGCTGAGGGCCGCCATGGACCGGCGCGGGCCGTTCTGTGCCGGCATCGACCCGCACGCCTCGCTGCTGGCCGACTGGGGCCTGCCGGACGGCCCGGCCGGCCTGGAGCGCTTCGCGCTCGGCGCCGCCGAGGCGCTCGGTCCGGTCGTCGCGGCGGTCAAGCCGCAGTCGGCCTTCTTCGAACGGTTCGGCGCGGCCGGGATCGCCGTCCTGGAGCGCACCATCGCGATCTGCCGGGAGGCGGGCGCGCAGGTGATCCTGGATGTCAAGCGTGGCGACATCGGCTCGACCGCAGCGGCGTACGCCGAGGCGTACCTCCGGCGGGGCTCGCCGCTGGCGGTGGACTGCATCACCGCCAGCCCCTACCTCGGGGTGGGCAGCCTGGCCCCGATGGTCAACCTGGCCCGGGCCAACGGGACCGGCATCCTGGCGCTCGCGCTGACCTCCAACCCGGAGGCGCCGCCGCTGCAGCACGCGACGATGGCCGACGGGCGCACGGTGGCCGGCTCGGTTCTCGACGCCGTGCGCACGCTCAACGCCGGCAGCGCCGGTCCGATGGGCTCCTTCGGCGCGGTCGTCGGCGCGACCATCGGCGGCACCACCGAGGACCTGGCCATCGGTGGCCCGATCCTGGCACCCGGGGTCGGCGCTCAGGGGGGCGACGCGGAGACCGTGCGCCGCATCTTCGCCGGAGTGCTGCCTCTGGTGCTGCCGACCAGCTCGCGGGAGATCCTCGGCGCCGGCCCGGACGCGCGCTCGCTGCGCGATGCCGCCCGGCGCTCGGCGGAGACCTTCGCGGCGATCGTCGAGGCTTGACGCGCCGATGATCCGCACAGCCGTCGCGACCATGCTCGCCCTGATCCTCGGACTGGGGATCGTCTCGTGCGGCGACCCGTCCGAGCCATACTGCCGGGCGCTGAAGGAGGCGCAGCCCGCCTTCGCGGAGATGGCCGACGATCCGGCGGGATTGCTGGGTCAGCGCATCCTGCTGCGCCAGCTGGCCGGCAAGGCGCCCCACGACCTGGTCGACGAGTGGCAGACGCTGCTCTCCGCGCTCGACGCCTTCGCGGTGTCCCTCGACCGCGCCGGGATCGACCCGGCGGAGTTCCGCGGAGCCGGCGACCTCGCCGGCCTGGACGAGGAGCAGCGCACCGCGGTGGCCCAGGCGGCCTCTCTGCTGGCCGCCCCCGACGTCGCCGACGCCACCAACGGCATCGGCCAGCAGGCCGCCGATGTCTGCAAGGTGCAGATCGGGCTGGGCTAGGGAACCTGGTACGCGCCGCCTCGGCGAGGTCGGGCAGCCGGCTCAGCCGGGGAGCTGGGTCAGCCGGAAGGAGTTGCCGGAGGGGTCGCGGAAGCCGGCGTCGGTCCCGTAGGGGCGCTGCTCGGGTGCCTCGGTGAAGGCCACCCCGCGCCCGACCAGCTCCTCGTACGACGCCTGGCAGTCGTCGGTGGTCAGGAAGACCGTCCCGGCGAAGCCCTTGGCCATCAGCGCGGCGATCTGCTGCCGGGTGTCGGCGTCGATCATCGGGGGACCGGGGATCGCCATCAGCACGATCGCCACATCCTGCTGTCCAGGAGGCGCGACCGTGAGCCAGCGGAAGTCGCCCATCTCGGGCACCGTCACATCCTCGCGCACCTCCATGCCGAGCTTGCGGGTGTAGAACTCCAGTGCCTCGTCCTGGTCGTGCACCCACACCTGAGCGGTCGCGATCCTCATCGTCGTTCTCCTCCTGGTCGGCCTTGATCTGGTCGGTCGTGATCGGATGCCGACGCTACGGAGTCCACCACCCGGTCGTCTTCTCGAAACGTGCGCAGCTGCGGCCTGGCGTAGGCGCGCACGACGCAGGCCGGCACCCGGGCGAGATTGCCGGCCGGTGGCAGGCTCGCCCGGTAGGCGGCCGGGGTGCTGCCGAACATCCGCTTGAAGCTGGTGGTGAAGCTGCCGACACTGCTCAACCCCACCTCGACGCAGATGTCCGCCACCGTGTGGTCGGTGTTGCGCAGCAGCGCCGCGGCGCGCTCGAGTCGCCGAGTCAGCAGGTAGGCGTGCGGAGCCTCCCCGAAGGCGCGCTTGAACTCGCGGCTGAAGTGGGCTCGGCTCAGGCCGGCGGCGCGTGCCAGGTCGGCCACGTCGATGGGATCGGGGTAGTGCGCGTCCACGTGGTCGCGTGCCCGCAGCAGGTGGCGTTCGGGGGGAAGTCGCGTCACCTGCCCAGAGTAGGGCGCAGAGTAGGGCGACCCGCATTGCGGCGATGTCCCGACGGTGACTAGATTTCGTGGTTGCCGTGCTCCCTCCCCACGTCATCATCGAGAAAGCCGAGGTCGTCAGCCGTGGCCCTGCCACCTCTTACCCCTGAGCAGCGCCAGGCCGCGCTGGACAAGGCCGCGGCGTCCCGCCGGGAGCGGGCCGCGGTGAAGAACCGGCTCAAGCACTCCGGAGCCACGATCGCCGAGGTGCTCGCCGAGGGCGAGCGCAACGAGGTCATCGGCAAAATGCGAGTCAGCGAGCTGTTGCAGTCGATGCCCGGCCTGGGCAAGGTCCGCGCCGCTCAGGTGATGGAGCGGTTGAAGATCTCCGAGAGCCGCCGCGTTCGCGGCCTGGGCGCCAAGCAGATCGCTGCGCTGGTGGCCGAGTTCCCGGGCCGGGACTGACCGCCGAGTGACCGCTCGTCTCACCGTGCTGGCCGGGCCGACAGCGGTCGGCAAGGGCACCGTGGTGGCCTGGCTGCGTGAGCACCATCCCGAGGTCTGGATCTCGGTCTCGGTGACCACCCGCGCCCGGCGCCCCGGTGAGGTCGATGGGCAGCACTACCACTTCATCGGCGACGACGAGTTCGACCGGATGGTCGCCGAGGACGAGCTGCTGGAGTGGGCGGTCGTCCACAAGCAGGCGCGCTACGGCACCCCGAAGGCTCCCGTCCTGCGGGCGCTGTCCGAGGACCGGCCGGCCCTGCTGGAGATCGATCTGCAGGGTGCCAGGCAGGTCCGGCAGACCATGCCGGAGGCGCGCTTCGTCTTCCTGGCGCCGCCGACCTGGGACGAGCTGGTCAGCCGGCTGGTCGGCCGGGGGACCGAGACCGAGGCCGAGCGCGAGCGCCGGCTGGAGACCGCCCGGGCCGAGCTGGCGGCTGAGAGCGAGTTCGACGCGACCATCGTCAACCGCACGATTCCCGCTGCCGGCGAGGAGTTGGTAGAGTTGATGGGGTCCTGACGGCGCGCGCGTGTTGTCGATCGCGCGTCCGTGCCCTTTGTCAGGGCCCGTCGTACTCGCCACCGAACTGTGAGGCTCCATGAGTGTGTCCCGCCCCGTCGCCGAGGGGATCACCAACCCCCCGATCGACGACCTGCTGACCAAGACCGACTCCAAGTACAAGCTGGTTCTGTACAGCGCCAAGCGCGCGCGGCAGATCAACGCGTACTACTCCCAGCTCGGTGAGGGCCTGCTGGAGTACGTCGGCCCGCTGGTGGAGACCCACGTGCAGGAGAAGCCGCTGTCGATCGCGCTGCGCGAGATCAACGACGACCTGCTCACCTGTGAGGACATCGACGGCAGCGAGGTCGCAGCGGAGACTGCGACCGCCTGACCCGGTGGACGCCACCGCTCGGTCCCGCCCCCACGTCGTTCTCGGCGTGAGCGGCGGGATCGCTGCGT
>CAZTHV010000246.1:4614-5269 GCA_964613165.1 uncultured Marmoricola sp. | reverse complement strand
CGCCGCGGGCGTCTCGACCATCGACCAGAGCCGGGTGTGCTCGGGCGCCCCGGCGGCCTCGATCGCGGCGACGAGCGCGCGCACCTCCTCGGCGGCGTTCACCTTGGGCACGACCACTCCGTGCGGGCCGGCGGCGGCCGCCGCGGCCAGGTCGGTCTCATGCCATTCGGTGCCGATGCCGTTGACGCGGATGGTCAGCTCGCGGTTGCCGTACTCGCCGGAGCCGACGGCGGCGCAGGCGGCCTCGCGCGCGGCGGGCTTGTCCTCGGGCGCGACCGCGTCCTCCAGGTCGAGGATCAGCGCGTCGCAGCCGATGGTCTTGGCCTTCTCCAGCGCGCGGGCGTTGGAGGAGGGCATGTAGAGGACGGAACGACGGGCGCGGAAGGTGCTCATGCGTCCGCCTCGATCGCGTCGTAGGCCTTCTTCAACTCGGGGTCGATGGCCGCGAGCTGCTCTGCCAGCGCGACCATCACCTGGCACTGCTTCACCGAGGCGTCGTCCTCCATCTTGCCGTCGAGCATGACCGCGCCGGTGCCGTCGCCCATCGCGGCGATGACCCGGCGGGCGTGCTCGACGTCCTCCACCGAGGGGCTGAAGACCCTGTTGGCGATGGCGATCTGCTTGGGGTGCAGCGACCAGGCGCCGACGCAGCCGA
>CAZTHV010000246.1:2312-4604 GCA_964613165.1 uncultured Marmoricola sp. | reverse complement strand
AGGAAGGCGTTGCGGAACTGGTCCTCGCAGCCCACCGTGTCCGCGATGTCGCCGAACGGGCCGTAGTAGGGGTAGATGCCGTGCATCGCGCAGGCGTCGACCATCCGGGCGATGGTGTAGTGCCACAGATCCTGCTGGTACGTCGTCCGCTCGGCGTCGTACCGCGTCTCGCCGGCCTCGCTGCGGGGCGGGTCCTGCCGGACGAGGTAGCCCGGGTGCCCCCCGCCCACTCGGGTCGTCTTCATCCGCCGGTCCGCGGCCAGGTCGGCCGGTCCGAGCGAGAGACCCTGCATCCGTGGCGAGGCGGCGCAGATCTCCTCGATGTTGGCCACCCCGCGGGCGGTCTCCAGGATCGCGTGGACCAGGATCGGCCGGTTCAGGCCCGCCTTGGCCTCGAGCTGGGCGAGGATCCGGTCGACGTAGTGGATGTCCTCGGCGCCCTGCACCTTGGGCACCATGATCACGTCGAGCTTGTGTCCGATCGCCGGCACCAGCGTGGTCAGGTCGTCGAGCACCCAGGGCGAGTCCAGGGAGTTGATCCGGGTCCAGAACTGGGTGGGGCCGAAGTTCACAGCCTTGCCGATCTCGACCAGTCCCTGGCGGGAGACCTCCTTGTTCTCCGCCTTGACGGCGTCCTCCAGGTTGCCCAGCAGGATGTCGACGGTGCCGACCATGTCGGGGACCTTGGCGGCCATCTTCGGGTTGCCGGGGTCGAAGAAGTGGATCGCCCGGCTGGGACGGGCCGGGATCTCGCGGAGCGGAGCGGGCGCGCCGACGGCGAGCGGCGCGAAGAAGTCCTTGGCGGTACGCATGAGCCGGAACCTAGCAGCGCGCACGCGACTGGACTATGACGCATCCCATAGGGTCGCAGCCGTGGAGCCCTTCCGGATCGCCCCCTTCCGGGTGGCTTACGTGCCCGGCGTGATGCCCGGCAAGTGGGAGCGCGTGTGGCGCGAGCGCCGGCGCCGGCCGCTCGAGCTGGCCCGGGTCGAGGTGGTCGACCAGGAGCGCGCGATCCGCGAGCGCGAGGTAGACATGGCACTGGTCCGTGGCGAGGTCGACCGCGACGCGATGCACCTGATCCCGCTCTACCGCGAGGTTCCGGTCGTCGTCGTGCCGGTCGAGCACCCGGTGTCGGCGTACGACGAGATCGAGGTGGCCGAGCTGGTCGGTGAGCTCGACGTGCTGGCCGAGTTCCCGGACATCACCGTGAAGCAGGCAATCGAGACCGTGGCCGCGGGCACGGGCATCGTCATCGTGCCGATGTCGCTGGCCCGCCTGCACCAGCGCAAGGACGTCGTCCACCGGCCCGTCCTCGGTGTCGAGGAGTCGCCCGTCGGCCTCGCCTGGCTCCGGGACCCCCCTCTTGAGCAGAGCGACGAGGACGTCCAGGCCTTCATCGGCATCGTCCGCGGCCGCACCCCCCGGAGCAGCCGCGGCTGAGCTGTCGTGTTCGTCGAGGCGGCGCTAGTTCACCTCGATCTGGTGAATTAGCGCCGCCTCGGCGGGTTTGAGGGACCTGTTCACGCCGCCTCGATGAGTCAGGAGCCAGCGAAGGCGACGGCGGCGGCGCGGTGGAGGTGGGCGGGGCCGGAGAGCTGGTTCAGGGCGTGGGCGCGCTTGAACACCAGGTGCGCGTCGTGCTCCCAGGTGATCGCGATGCCGCCGTGCAGCTGGACCGTCTCCGAGACGATCTGGTCGAGGGCCTCGCCGCAGTGCGCTCCGGCCACCGCCGCCTGCCGGTGCAGGGCCGCGGCGTTCTCCGGGGTCGGGCTCTCCAGGTACGCCGCCGCAGCCGCGGTCGCGCCCCAGGAGGCCGACCGGGAGGACTCCAGCAGCACCAGCATGTCGGCCATCCGGTGCTTGAGCGCCTGGAACGAGCCGATCGGCCGACCGAACTGCACCCGCTCCTTGGAGTAGGCGACGGTCATGTCCAGGGCGCGCTGCATGGCGCCGACCTGGAGCGCGGCGAGCAGCGCGGTGGCGATGTCGCGGACGTCGGGCGGCAGCTCCGCGGGTTTCTCGGCGAGGGCCAGCCGCAGCGTCTGGTCCATGCTCCCGGCCCGATCGGCCGGCTCCAGCACGACATCGCCGAGCGCGAACGGCACGACCTCGCCGGCGGCCAGCCGGGGGAGCAGCTCGGCGCGCTCCTCCTCGCTGCCGTGGAGCAGCGTCTGGACGGCAGCCAGGGCGCTGGCCAGGAGCGGAATCGGTGCGAGGTTGGCGCCGAGCTCCTCCAGGACCACGGCCGTCTCCTCGATCGTGGCGCCGAATCCGCCGTGCTCCTCGGGG
>CAZTHV010000246.1:0-2302 GCA_964613165.1 uncultured Marmoricola sp. | reverse complement strand
AGGGCGGCCATGCCGATCTGCTCGACCAGCGCGCTCCACAGACCGGTGTCGTAGCCGGTCTCGGACTCCGCGGCGGCGCGGACGGCGGCGCTGTCGGAGCGCTTGGCGAGCAGCGAGCGGACCGTCGTGGCCAACTCCTCCTGCTCCTCGGTGCGGGCGAAGTGCATCAGCCGGCCCTCACGATCTGCTCGGCCAGCAGCGCGCGGTGGTGCGACGGCGTGCCCCAGGCGGTGACCAGCGCGCGGACGCGGCCGAGCAGAAGGCTCAGGTCGCACTCGCGGGTGTAGCCGATGGCGCCGTGCACTTGAAGGCCGACCCGCGAGGCGAGGTACGCCGCGTCGGCCGCGGCCACCTTGGCCGCCGAGACCGGCACGTCGCCGAGCGCCGCGCCGTGCACCAGAGGGCCGACGAAGTCCAGTGCGATCCGGACGTCGGCCAGCTGGTGCTTGATCGCCTGGTAGGAGCCGATCTCCCGGCCGAACTGACGGCGCTGCTTGGCGTAGGCCACGGTCTCGGCGAGGACCCGCTCGCCGCAGCCGAGCAGCTGCGCGGAGCAGGCGAGCGCAGCGACGTCGAAGGCGTCGGCGAACCGCTCGGAGGCGTCGACGGCGCCCTCCACCTCGGCCAGGCGGCGGGTGACGTCGACGGACTCGCGGATCGCGCCGGCCGTGCCGGTGATCAGACCGTCCGGCGTGGCGACGTACACCAGGTCGGCGACGTCGCCGTCGAGCGCGCGCGGCGCCAGCGGAGCCGCGGCGACGGTGGCGACCTGGCCCTCGGCCAGCGCGCCCAGAGCCTCGACCGGCGCGTCGGCGTTGGTCAGCGCGCATGGCAGGAAGGCCGTGGCCTCGATCCACGGACCCACGGCGAGGTGGTGGCCCAGCGCCTGATGGGCCACGGTCAGGTCGACCAGCGACGCCCCCAGGCCACCGGCCTCCTCGGCGACGGCGAGGGCGTTGACGCCCTGGTCGGCCAGGCGGCGCCACAGTGCGAGGCCAGGTGCGGTGTCGCCGTCGGCCCAGGCGCGGGCGATGGCGACGGTGTCGGCCTTCTCCAGCAGGTCGGAGAGGACCTGGCCGAACCCGGCCTGCTCCTCGGTCAGCTCGAACCTCACCGGCCCACTCCCTTCGGCTCCCGCGGCAGGCCGAGGATCCGCTCGGCCACGATGTTGCGCTGGATCTCGTTGGTGCCGGCGTAGATCGGCCCCGAGAGCGAGAAGAGGTAGCCGTCCAGCCAGCGGTCGTCGGCCAGCCCGGAGGTCAGCTCTGCGTCCGCGCCGAGCAGGTCGAGGCCGGCCTCGTGCAGGGCGATGTCCAGCTCGCTCCAGAAGACCTTGTTCGCCGAGCCAGCGGCGCCCATCTCACCGCCGTCGGCCAGTCGGGTGACCGTGCCCCAGGTGTAGAGCCGGTAGGCCTGGGCCCGGATCCAGCCGTCCACGACGGCGTCGCGGACCTCGGCCGGCCGGCCGGCGGCGTCCCACGCCGCCACCAGCCGGTCGGCGGTGGCGCAGAACCGGCCGGGGGAGCGCAGCGAGAGCCCGCGCTCGTTGCCCGCGGTGCTCATCGCCACCCGCCAGCCGTCGCCGGGAGCGCCCAGGACGTCGGAGTCCGGCACGAAGACGTCGTCGAAGAAGAGCTCCGCGAAGCCCGCCTCCCCGTCGAGCTGGGCGATCGGCCGGACGGTGATGCCCTCGGCGTGGAGCGGGAAGAGGAAGTAGGTGAGGCCACGGTGGCGCTCTGCGTCCGGGTCGCTACGGAAGAGACCGAAGCCCCAGTGGGCGTACGTCGCCCGCGAGGACCAGGTCTTCTGCCCGTTGAGCACCCAGCCGCCCCGCTCGTCGTCGCGGGTCGCGCTCGCTCGCAGCGAGGCGAGGTCGGATCCCGCCTCCGGCTCCGACCAGGCCTGGGCCCAGACCCTCTCGCCGGTCGCCATCGTGGGCAGGAAGCGCTGCTGCTGCGAAGGCGTGCCGTGGTCGAAGACGATCGGCGCCAGCAGGAAGATGCCGTTCTGGCTGACCCGGCTGGGGGCGCCGGCGCGGTAGTACTCCTCCTCGAAGATCACCCACTCCACCAGTGAGGCGTCGCGACCGCCGACCTCGCGCGGCCAGGAGACCACCGACCAGCGGGCCTCGGCGAGCCTCGCCTCCCACTCCTGGTGGAGCCGGAAGCCCTCGGCCGTGTCCATCGAGGGCAGTGGCTCGGCCGGCACGTTGTCGGCCAGCCAGGCGCGCGCCTCGTCGCGGAACGCCAGCTCGGACTCGGACAGCTCCAGGTTCATGCGTGGGCTTCCCTCAACTCGGTCT
>CAZTHV010000245.1:0-5269 GCA_964613165.1 uncultured Marmoricola sp. | reverse complement strand
GTTCGTCAAGTCGGTGGCGATCGAGCTCGCCCCGCTGGGCATCACGGTCAACGCACTGTCGCCGATGTCGGTGTCCACCGACATGTGTCACAACGAGCGGACCTACAAGCTGTTCCGCCCGGACCTGGCCGATCCTCAAGAAGACGACGTCCGCGACACCTTCGCCACGCTGAACCCGATGGGAGTCCCATGGCTGGAGCTCGATGACGCCACCGCGGCGGTGCGGTACCTCGCCTCGGACGGCGCCCGATACGTGACCGGCGCAGCTCTCGACGTCGCGGGTGGCTGGAATGCCTACCACGGCGCCTAGTCCCGACCAGGTCGGTGAGCGTCCGGGCGCGCGCACCGACCGGGCCGCCATCCGCCACATCTCGGGCGTGGCGGATGTCGGCCAGGCACACGCCGTCCGGGTGGGGGAGTACGTCTTCGTCTCGGGACAGATGGGCCTGAACAAGGACGGGCAGATCGTCGGACCGGACGACTGCCACGCCCAGGCGGTCCAGTGCTTCCACAACCTGAAGGCGATCCTCCATGCCGCCGGCGCTCAGCTGTCCGACATCGTCCGCGTCGTCTGCTATCTCACCGACCGCACCGATGCCGGTGCCTATGCCGAGGCGCGCAGCCAGTTCTTCGATCAGCTGCCCGCGACGACTGCCGTGGTGGTGAAGGAGCTGCTTCTACCCGAGGCGCTCCTCGAGCTCGACGTCACCGCTGTCCTGTCCACCTCCGACCACCCCGCCTGACCACCAGCTCCGATACCCCGAGAGGCCATCGATGAACCGCAGGATCGACGATCTCGTCTCCGCCGAAGTCTCCAGCGGACCGCCCGTGTTCTTCCCTCAGCCGGAAGTCCCGATCCACTACAACTTCGACCAGGGCAACCCTGCGACGGAGACCTTCCCACTGGCGGACCTGGCTGCCATCGAGGCGCAGGTCCGCGACGAGGTCGGCGGTCCGAGCTTCGACTACTTCGACGCCGAGACCGGCTACGAGGAGCTCGTCTACGGCTGGCGCGGTCTGCGGAGCGTCCTCGCCGAGCGGTTCGCGGCCCGCGACGGTGTGGAGCTCGACCCGATGAACCTGATCTTGACCTCGGGCTCGGTCCATGGCATCGCGCTGGTGGCCAAGGCGTTCATCGACCCAGGCGACGTGGTCCTGGTCGAGGCGGCCTCCTTCCCGTACGCGATTCGCTTCTTCGAGACCGCGGGCGCCCAGATCGAGAGCATCCCCGTCGATTCCGACGGCATGCGCATCGACCTGCTCGAGGCCGCGATCACCAGGCTGAAGAGCGAAGGGCGTCGTCCCAAGCTGATCTACACGATCCCCACGTTCCAGCTGCCCACGGGGACGTGCATGCCGCTCGAGCGCCGACGCCAGCTGGTCGCCTTGGCTCAACGCGAGCGGATCCTGGTGCACGAGGACAACGTCTACGCGGCGCTCCGGTACGACGGGGAGCCGGTTCCCACGCTCTTCAGCCTGGATGACCAGGGCCTGGTGCTGCAGTCCGACAGCTTCAGCAAGACGGTCGCTCCCGCGCTGCGGCTGGGGTGGGTGATGGGATCGGCGGAGGCGATCGCGGCGGTGGCCGCAGTGCGTCAGGACCTGGGGGTCAACCAGTTCCACGCACGAGTGATGGCTCGCTACACCGCGTCGGGCCAGCTCGACCGGCACATCGAGGAGATCCGCGGGGTCTACCGGGAGAAGCGCGACACCGCGGTGAGCGCGTTGCGCCAGCACTGCGCGCAGTGGGTCGAGTTCGACGAGCCTCAGGGATCGTTCTTCCTGTGGCTGAAGATCTCCGACCGGATCGACTGGGACCAGGCTGCGAAGAGGGTCGCCGACGAGGGCGTCTACTGCCGTCCGGGTGAGCGCTTCTCGGGTGACTCCTCCGGCCAGCGCTTCTTGAGGATGGCCTACAGCAACGTCTCGCCCGAGGTCATCGCCCAGGGCGTCCAGGCCCTGGGCCGTGCATTGGATGCGAGCGTTCGCAGTTGACGACCACAGGCGCCGGTGCGGGGCAGCTGCGGCGGGATCTCGCACCCGAGGTCCTGGCCGGTGGGCTGCTCTTCCCGGAGGGACCGGTGGCCCTTCCCTCCGGCGATCTGGTGATCTGCGAGCTCGCCGGGCGCCGGGTCACCAAGATCGCTCCGAGCGGCCACCAGACGACGATCGCCACGTTCGCGGGCTCGCCCAACGGGCAGATCGTGGCGGCGGACGGGTCGCTCTGGGTGTGCGACAACGGTGGCCGCTGGGTGGCCGAGTCCGCGGCCGACCTCCACGAGGGTCCCGGTGATCGGCCCGGTCTGCTCTGGAGGCTCGCACTCGACGGCGAGCTGACCCCGTTGCTGACCGAGGCGGACGGGCTGGCGCTGACCTCTCCCAACGACCTCTGCCTGGACGACACCGGCGGTCTCTGGTTCACCGATCCGGTGTGGCCCGACGAGGAGGGGCGCGTTCCTCCGGGCAAGATCGGCTACCTCAGTCCCGACGGCCGGGCACACTACGCCCACGAAGGTCTGCTCTATCCGAACGGGCTCGCCGTCGTGGCCGATGGCTCTGCTCTCATCGTCGCGGAGTCCTACACGTCCTGGCTGCATCGCTTCCCGCTGCTGGGTCCTGGCCGGCTGGGGGCTCCGGAGCGATTCGGCTTCCTGGGCGAGGGCACCTTGCCCGACGGTCTCTGCCTCGACTCCTCCGGCCGGGTGATCGTCGCAGGAGCGGGTACAGGTGCCGTGGTGGTGTTCTCGCCGGAGGGGGAGGACCTGGGTCGTGTCGAGTTCGGCAATGACATCACCAACCTCTGCTTCGGCGGCGAGGACCTACGCACGCTGTACGTCACCGAGGTCGGCAAGGGCCAGGTGAGCACGCTTCGGTGGGACGTTCCCGGCCTCCCGATGCCCTACCAACGAGGTTGGTCCGACGCGACGGGGGCCGTCGGTGGCGGTGTCGGCTGATGCCCCGGATCGAGCCGGTCGACGCCGAGCTGCGCGGGAGATCACTCTCCCGGTCCATGCCTAGCGAGGAGGAACGAGTATGAGAAGGACGATGACGGTCGAGGCGGCCGACCTGCAGGCGTACTTCTACGACCGTGGGTGGACCGACGGTCTGCCGGTCGTGGCTCCGACGCCCGAGGCGGTCGAGGCGATGCTCGGGGCGGCCGGGGTCTCCCGCGAGGAGGTTCTGGGCGCCATCCCGGCACACGGCGTCTCGATGGACGCCGAGCATGCGGCGACGGCTGCGGTCATGGCGGGCTGCCTTCCCGAGTACTTCCCGGTCGTTCTCGCCGCGGTGAGCGCGAGCCTGGATCCGCTGTTCAATCTGCAGGTGGCCTGCACCAGCACCGGGGGACCGGCGCTGTGCACCGTGGTCAGCGGGCCGATCGCAGCAGAGATCGCCATGAACGCCGAGCACAACGCGCTGGCCTCCGGCAACCGGGCGAACGCGACCATCGGCCGGGCGGTCCGGCTTGCCGCGGTGAACCTGCTGCGCACCCAGATCGACGGGACCGACGGCTCGTCGTTCGGGAATCCGGGCAAGTACACCTTCTGCTTCGCCGAGAAGCCGGCGAACGGCTGGTCGTCTCTGCGTGAGGACCTGGGGTACGCCGAGTCCGACACCACCGTCACGATGGCGCCGACCACCGGTCCCATCCAGGTGGCCAACCACCTCAGCGCCGATCCCGAGGCGATCGCCGCGAGTCTTGCCGCGGCCATGCGGGTGCCCTCCTTGTTCACCACCGGCAAGGGCGGCGCCCAGTTCGTGATCGCGCTGGGCGTCGAGCACGAGATGGCCTTGCGCGAAGCCGGATGGAGCCGCGCGGACCTCCGCAGCAGCCTGCGGCAGGACAGCCGGATTCCGATCGGCACGCTGCGCGAGGCCGGAATCGTGATCGAAGAGGGCACCCAGCACGACATGGCTCCAGATGCCGAGGGCTATCTGCAGACGGTCGCGGCCGACTCCGACATCCACATCGTCTCCTCGGGTGGCGCCGGCGCCGGCTGGTCCGCGGTGATCCCGTCGTGGGCGCCACGTCAACACGCACAGATCGCGACACGGCGGGTGCGGATCAAGGGGGAGGCGCTGCCCGACTGCGGACCGGACGCCTGTGAGATCGACCCATCGGCGATGGAGGGACGGCTATGAGCGAGTTGACGGTGCTGAGCCCGATCGCGGATCCTCCCGACCAGGAGACCCGCCTCGAGCTCGCTGAGCGTGGTGCGCTCGCCGGTCTGCGGTTGATCGTGATCGAGAACGGCAAGCCGCGCGCCACCGAGCTGCTGAGTGCGGTCGCCGAAGGCCTCAGGAAGCGTCATGGCCTCGCCTCCGTCGAGGTGTTCTCCAAGCCCGGAGCATCGCAGCCGATCGAGGACGAGACGGTGACCGCCTTGGCGGCCGCGGGCGACGTCTTCCTGACCGGGCTCGGCGACTGTGGCGGCTGCTCTGCCTGCAGCCTGCAGGATGCGTTGCTGATGGAGCGCGCCGGGCGGCCGGCGACGGTGGTGATCTCCGAGCCCTTCCAGGGGCGGATCGCCGCCTATGCCGCCAAGCTGGGTGCTCCCGGCTACGGCGTCGTCGTCGTACCGCACCCCGTCGCCAGCAGGTCGGCGGAGTACCTCGCCGACCTGGCCGGCCAGCTGGTCGACAGCGTTGCGCAGCACCTCGGGACGGCGAGATGACCACGTTCGACGCGGCCGAGGTCCGCGCTGCTGTCCTGGTGGCCAGCGCCAGGATCGAGCTGCAGACCTTCGCGCGGCCCGAGACCGACGCCTCCTCCGGGCTGCTGCTGGTCGAGGCCAACGGCATCTGTGGGACCGATGTGCACTTCCGTGCCGAGGCGGCCGATGCTCCCCGGGTGCTCGGCCATGAGGTGGTCGGGCAGATCCTGGAGATCGGCGAGCAGGCCAGCGACCGATGGGGAGTCCAGCCCGGTGACCGGGTGGCGGTCGAGGCCGGCATCGCCTGCGGCACCTGTCGTGCCTGTCTGGACGGCTTTGCCCAGACGTGCTCGGCCAAGCTGGGCTACGGGTCCAACGTGACCACGGACGTCGCACCGTCGCTCTGGGGTGGCCTGAGCGAGCTGATGCATCTCGCTCCGGGCTCGATCCTGACGAAGCTCGACGACTCGGTGCCCGCCGACGTCGCCGCCGGCTGGTTCAGCCCGTTGGCGAACGCGGTCGACTGGACCGGCGAGGTCGGGGGCAACGTCCAGCCCGGTCAGGTGGTGCTCATCCTGGGCCCCGGCCCCCAGGGGCTGGCGGCCTGTGTCGCC
>CAZTHV010000244.1:4718-5325 GCA_964613165.1 uncultured Marmoricola sp. | reverse complement strand
GGTGGACGGACAGCCCCGCACGCTGGGCTTCAAGGAGATGCTCGAGGTCTTCCTGGGACACCGCTACGACGTGGTCCGCCGGCGCTCGGCATACCGCCGCGGCAAGGCCGCCGACCGGCTGCACCTGGTCGAGGGCCTGCTGCTGGCGATCGTGGACATCGACGAGGTGATCCAGCTGATCCGCGGCAGCGACGACGCCGAGCAGGCGCGCCAGCGGCTGATGAGCGTCTTCGACCTGACCGAGATCCAGGCCAACTACATCCTCGACATGCCGCTGCGCCGGCTGACCAAGTACTCCAAGATCGAGCTGGACAAGGAGCGCGACGAGCTGGCCGAGACGATCGCGGGCCTGGACGAGATCCTCGGCGACGAGAGCCGGCTGCGCGCCGTGGTCTCCGAGGAGCTGGCCGAGGTCGCCAAGACCTACGGCACGCCGCGGCGCACCGTGCTGCTGGAGGCGTCGGGGGCGACCAGCACCGCCACCGCCACCCCGCTCGAGGTCGCCGACGACCCGTGCTGGGTCTACCTCTCCTCGAGCGGGCTGCTGGCCAGGAGCACCTCGGCGGAGGCGCCGTGGGCATTGAAGGCCGTCGCCGGCATCTGGTGA
>CAZTHV010000244.1:0-4708 GCA_964613165.1 uncultured Marmoricola sp. | reverse complement strand
CGCGTGCCCGTCACGACGTGGTGCTCTCGGCCGTCCCGGCGACCGCTCGCGGCGAGGTGGGCGTGCTCACCTCGGCGGGACGGGTGATCAAGCTGGGGGTGCTCGACCTTCCGACTCTGCCCGACACCGCAAGCCACCCCAATCTGCAGGGCGGGGCACCGGTGGGTGAGTTCCTGAGGCTGGAGCCCGGCGAGACCGTCCTGGCGCTGACCACCTTCGACGCCGACTCCCCCGGTCTGGCGCTGGGCACCGCGGAGGGCGTGGTGAAGCGGGTCAACCCGGAGCACCTCTCCCACCGCGACGACTGGGAGGTGGTCTCGCTGAAGGACGGCGACCGGGTCGTCGGGGCCGTCCAGCTCCGCACCGGCGAGGAAGAGCTGTGCTTCGTCACCGACGACGCCCAGCTGCTGCACTTCGGAGCCGGGCAGGTCCGACCGCAGGGCCGCGGCGGTGGCGGCATCGCCGGGATCAAGCTGTCCGCCGGGGCGTCGGTGCGCTGGTTCGGCGCCTTCGACCCGGCCGACGCCGTAGTGGTGACGGTGGCCGGGTCGAGCGACGCGCTGCCCGGCACCGAGGCGGGCGCGGTCAAGGTCACCCCGTTCGAGGAGTACCCCGGCAAGGGCCGGGCCACCGGGGGCGTCCGCTGCCACCGGTTCCTCAAGGGCGAGGACACCCTGACCCTGGCGTGGGCGGGGCCGGGTCCCGCCCGTGCGGCCGCCTCCAGCGGCGCGCCGGCCGATCTGCCCGAGGCTGACGGGCGCCGGGACGGCTCCGGTGTCCCGGCCAGCCAGCCGATCGCCGCGGTCGGCTCCCCGGTCGGCGCACACGCGCCCTCTGGCAGGCTTGGCGCATGACCTCGTACCGTCCCCGCCACGCCCGCCTCCTCGCGGTCGTCCTCGCGCTCGCCGTGCCGCTGGCGCTCGCCGCCTGCGGCGGCTCCGAGGAGAAGCGGGAGCCGGCCAGCCCGACCCAGGCCCTGGAGACCGCCAAGAGGCACTTCGACGAGGCGGTGGCGATCGAGCTCGACCTGTCGACGAAGGCCAAGCCGACGTCGGGCGACGCCGTTCTCGGCGCGACCGGGACGCTCACCCATCAGCCGGCCTTCGAGGGCTCGGTCAAGGTCGTCATCTCGGGGCTCACCGCCGATGTCCCGGTGGTCTCGGTCGACGGCAAGGTCCACGCCAAGCTGCCGCTCTCGCCGGTCTACTCCGAGATCGACCCGAGCGAGTACGGCGCCCCGGACCCCGCCGACTTCGCCGATCCCGACCAGGGCATCTCCGGGTTGCTGCTGCAGATGGGCGACGTCGAGCGCGGCGACCAGATGCGCGACGGCGACGATGTGCTGACCACCTACACCGGCACCCTGGACGGCGCGCTGGTCAAGCCGATCATCCCGAGCGCCGACGCGGGCGGGAGCTACACCGCCAAGGTCGGCATCGACGAGGACGGCGAGATGGCCACGCTGAGCGTCACCGGCGACTTCTTCGCCCACGACGGGCAGGTGACCTACGACATCTCCTTCGACTACGACGACGACGCCGTGACCATCACGGCACCGTGACCGGCTCCTGACGCGAGGGGACCGGTGAGAGACCCCGTGAGAGACCCGGTGGGCAACCCCGTGAGAGATCCGGCGGCGGGACGCGGCGCGCGCACCCTGCTGGCTCTCGCGGCGGTCGCCGTGGCCTTCGCGGCGGCGGACACCTACGTGGTCGTGCTCGCGCTGCCGGACATGATGGGCTCGGTCGGGCTGAGCATCGAGGAGCTCCAGCGGGCGGCGCCGATCATCAGCGGGTTCCTGCTCGGCTACGTGGCGATGCTGCCGCTGATCGGGCGGATCGCCGACCTGCACGGACGGCTCCCGGTGCTGGTCGCCTCGCTGGTGGTCTTCGGCTTCGGCTCGCTGGTCACCGCGGCGGCGTACGACCTGCCGAGTCTGGTGGGCGGCCGCTTCCTGCAGGGTGTGGGCGGCGGGGGGCTGGTACCGGTGACGCTCGCCCTGGTCGCGGACATCTACCCGGCCGAGCGGCGCGGTGTGCCCCTCGGCGTCGTCGGCGCCGTCCAGGAGCTGGGCAGCGTGCTCGGGCCGCTGTACGGCGCGCTGGTGCTGGTGTTCGGCGACTGGCGGGACATCTTCTGGATCAACCTCGCCGTCGCGCTCGTGCTCGCGGCCGCGGTCATCCGGGCGACCGCCACCCGGCCGGCTCGGGCCAGGCGCCGACCCGATCTGATCGGCTGGGCACTGCTGGCCTGCTGGATGGCCGCGCTGCTGCTGGTGATGCGCCAGCCGTCCTCCCTGGTCACCTCGGTCTCCTGGGGCGGCCCATTCGTGCCCTTCTCCCCCGGCGCATCGGTGTGGTGGTCGCCCCTGGGGCTGATCGCCGTCGGGCTGGGCCTGGCGACCGCTGCGTGGCTGTGGTGGGGTCCCGGGCGCTTCACCGACCTGCGCTCCTGGTGGGCGACCGTGCGCCAGGCCGACCTGACCGGCGCGCTGCTGCTGTCGGTGGCCCTGGGCGGAGTCGTGCTCGCCTTCGCCGCGGCCGATCCCGAGGTGCACGTCCTCTCCGACGCGGGACCGTGGTACCTCGCGGCCACCGGCGTCGCCGCGGGTCTCTTCGCGCTGCACCAGCGCCGGGCGCGCGATCCGCTCATCCCCCGCGGGGCGCTGGGAGCCCGCCCGGCCTGGGGCGCTCTGGCGGTCAGCTTCTTCGTCGGCTCGGCGCTGATCGCCGCGCTGGTCGACATCCCCGTCTTCGCCCGGGTGAGCGTGTACGGCGACTCCCAGCTCAAGGCCGCCCTCGTCCTGGTCGAGCTCCTCGTCGCGCTGCCCATCGGCGCCCTCGTCGGCGGCTACCTGACCCGGACGCTGGCGACCGGACCCGTGACCGCGGCCGGGATGCTCCTCGCCGCCCTCGGATTCGCCGCGATGAGCGCCTGGGACGTCGACGCGCTGCGCCACCTGTCCTCGAGCGCGGTCCTGGCGGCCACCGGCTTCGGCTTCGGCATCGCCCTCGCACCGGTCAACGCCGCTCTCCTGGCGACCACCGAGGCGGCCGTCCACGGGGTCGCCAGCGCGCTGCTGGTGGTGGGCCGGATGGTCGGCATGCTGGTCGGCATCTCGGCGCTGACCACGATCGGCCTGCGCCGCTACTACGCCGTGTCGGCAGGCTTCCCGAGCCCTCGGGAGGTGTGCGACGGCCGGACCCGTTGCGCGGCGTACTCCGAGCTGCTGCAGGGCGCCGGGGTCGAGCAGCTGCACGCCATCTTCCTGGGCGCGTCGGCCTGCGCGGTGGTCGCCGGCGCCTTGGCGCTGCTGCTCTTCCGCGGGGCACCGACCCGCGGAGCCACCTCCGCCCTCGCCGGCATCGGAGCGCACTGATGCTCGAGCCCATCTGCACCGACTCCTCCTCGGCCGCCGGCGAGGCACTCATCGGCAGCGCGCCGGACGCGGACGCCTGGCTGTGCCTGGAGCAGAACGGCCCCTGGGGCCGGACGGCCTGGACCGCCTCGCACCTCGATCCAGACCTGGGGGCCGCCATCGAGGCCGCCGCCGGCGAGCACCGGGTCCGACCGTCGCTGATCCGGGCTCCCGGCCGGCATGCCGACACGCACGCCCGCGACCTGCGGACGGTCCTGGTCGCCAGCAGCCATCCCTCGCGGTCATGGCTGCTCGCCGGCGCCGTGGAGGATCCGGCCATCGTGCTCGACCTGCCCTGGACGGCGATCGCCGCCGGCGACCTGGCGGCCACCCGGGCCGCCGCCCCGTGGCTCGCGCCCGACCCGCGACAGCACCTGCTGGTCTGCACCAACGGCACCCGGGACACCTGCTGCGCGCGCCTAGGCCGGCCGGTCGCGACCGCCACCGCGGCGTCGTACCCAGGCCGCGTCTGGGAGGCGATCCACACCTCCGGCCACCGCTTCGCGCCCACCACGGTGCTGCTGCCCTCGGGCTACCTGCACGGCCGCATCCTGGACGCCACCACCGTGCTGTCCGCCGCTGACGTGGGCGACCTGACACCGGACGGCCTGCGCGGGCGGTCGTGCTGGCCGGCCGGGGCCCAGGTCGCCGAGGAGCTGGTCCGCCGTGAGCACGAGGTTCGCGGCCTCGACGACCTCACGGTCACCGCCGCCGGCGAGCACTGGCGGGTCGGCCACCGCGACGGCCGCTCCTGGCTGCTCGCCGTGGACGCGTACGCCGAGGGCGAGCGCGCCGAGTCCTGCGGCAAGGCCGTCAAGCCGGTCGTCCGCCGCCGAGCTGTCTTCCTCGGGGATTGACCGGCGCCCCGTTGGGCAAGGATGAGGCCATGTCGCTTCTCGAGATCGACCGCCTGTCCAAGTCCTTCGGCGATCGCGCCGCGCTGCGGGAGACCTCGTTCTCGGTGAGGTCCGGTGAGATCTTCGGCTTCGTCGGCTCCAACGGCGCCGGCAAGACCACCACCATGCGGATCGTCCTCGGCGTCCTCGCGGCCGACGGCGGCGAGGTCCGGTGGGCCGGCCGGCCGATCGACGCCGAGGTCCGCCGGCGGATCGGCTACATGCCCGAGGAGCGCGGGCTCTATCCGAAGATGAAGGTGGCCGACCAGCTGGTCTACCTGTCCCGGCTCTACGGCGACTCCGCGGAGCGAGCCCGCGCGGCCATGCAGCGGTGGACCGAGGTCCTGGGCGTCGAGGGACGCCGCGAGGACGAGGTCGGCACCCTGTCGCTGGG
>CAZTHV010000243.1:0-5335 GCA_964613165.1 uncultured Marmoricola sp. | reverse complement strand
GAGAAGTGCATCTCGCCCTTGAGGATCGCCGGGAGGATCTCCTCCTTCTGGGCGTCGGTGCCGTAGCGCATGATCGTCGGGCCGACCGTGTTGAGGGTCAGGTAGGGGATCGGCACGCCGGCGATGGCGGCCTCGTCGGTGAAGATCAGCTGCTCCATCATCGACCGGCTCTGTCCGCCGTACTCCTCGGGCCAGCCGATGCCCAGCCAGCCGTCCTGGCCGATCCGGCGGATGACGTCCTTGTAGACGCCCGCGTCCCCGAACTCGCCGGTGGCCATCGCCAGGCCGGCCCGGATCTCGGGGGTCACCAGGTCGGCGAAGTAGCCGCGCAGCTCGTCGCGGAGTCGTTCCTGCTCGTCGGTCAGTGCGATCCTCATCAGGTCACCTTCACAGCAGCGGAGCGGGCCGGGACGACCCGAAGACTGGCAATGCCACGCGCAAAACTATAACCTGTTCTTGTTTTGCACCACTGGATCCCGGAGGTCGTCATGAGCAGCGCCACCACCGAAGCCCGTGCCCTGGACCGTGGCGTCGCGCCGACGCGGTTCGCTCGTGGCTGGCATTGCCTGGGCGTGGCGGCGTCGTTCCGCGATGGCCAGCCACACGCTGTTCCGGCGTTCGGCGGGAAGCTGGTCGTCTGGGCCGACACCAACGGCGACCTGAAGGTCCTCGACGGCTACTGCCGGCACATGGGCGGCGACCTGACCCAGGGCACGGTCAAGGGCGACGAGATCGCCTGCCCGTTCCACGACTGGCGCTGGGCCGGTGACGGCAAGTGCGCCTCGATCCCGTACGCCCGCCGGATCCCGCTGCGGGCGCGGACCCAGAAGTACACCGCCGTGGAGCGCAACGGACTGCTGCTGATCTGGCACGACCCCGAGGGCAGCGAGGCCGATCTGGCGCTGCTGCCGCCGGAGCTGGACGACATCCTCGACCCCGACGTCTACACCGACTGGACCTGGAACACCCTCGACGTGCCCACCGCGCACTGCCGCGAGATCGTCGACAACGTCGTGGACATGGCGCACTTCTTCTACATCCACTTCGCCTTCCCGACCCACTTCCGCAACGTCTTCGAGGGCCACTGCGCCACCCAGTTCATGGAGTCCACCGGCCGGCCCGACATGGCCGGCGCCGGCTACGGCGACGAGAGCCTGGTGCTGAAGTCGGAGGCGACGTACTTCGGGCCGTCGTTCATGATCAATTGGATCAAGAACGACTACCAGGGCTTCGTCACCGACGTGGTGCTGATCAACTGCCACATCCCGATGTCGGACGACTCCTTCGTGCTGCAGTACGGCTTGAAGGTGAGGAAGCCCCAGGGAGTGGACGAGAAGACGACGGAGTACGTCGGCAAGCGGTACTCCGAGATGTTCGGCGAGGGCTTCATGCAGGACGTCAACATCTGGCTCAACAAGGCGCCGGTGCAGAACCCGCTGCTCTGCGAGGAGGACGGCCCGGTCTACCAGCTGCGCCGCTGGTACGAGCAGTTCTACGTCGACCGGGCCGACGTCACCCCGGAGATGACCCGGCGCTTCGAGTTCGAGGTGGACACCACCAAGGCCAACGAGTTCTGGCGTGCCGAGGTCGCGGAGAACCTCGCTCGCAGAGCTGCTGAGGAGGCGCAGGCAGACCGGAGCTCGGAGGTGGGGGCGGCCGAGGTCTCGGCGGGCTGATGGTCTCCTTCGCGCCGACGTCGCCGGACACCACCGAGGACCAGCGGCTCTACACCCAGGCGAGGCTCGTCGAGGTGGCCTGCCAGGACTGTCTGGCCAAGGTCCGGGTCAAGAAGAACAGCGAGCACCACACCTCGATCCAGTGGGAGGAGGACGCGCTCGCCCATTGCACCGAGTTCCAGCGCCTCGCGGGCCGGCCCGAGGGCCGGCCGGTTCACGCGGCCTGCCCACGGCTACGCTCCTCCATCGAGCAGGCCGTCCGGGAGGGTCGAGTGGAGATCGGGGCATTCGATGGCTATTGAGTCCTACCTGCTCACGGTGGCCGAGGTCGTCGAGGAGACGGCGGACGCGCGGTCAGTGGTCTTCGAGGTCCCCGCCGACCTGCAGGAGCGGTTCGCCTACACGCCCGGGCAGTTCCTGACCGTGGGCGTGCCCAGCGACCAGACCGGGCTCGCGGCGCGCTGCTACTCGCTGTCCAGCGCTCCGCACAGCGGGCGGCACCAGATCACCGTCAAGCGCACCGCCGACGGCTATGCCTCCAATTGGATCTGCGATCACCTCGAGGCCGGCGACACCCTTCGGGTGCTTCCGCCGAGCGGCATCTTCACCCCCCGGGACATCGACGCCGCCCTGCTGCTCTTCGCCGGCGGCTCGGGCATCACGCCGGTCATGTCCATCGCCCGCACGGCGCTGGAGAAGGGCTCCGGCCGGGTGGTGCTGCTGTACGCCAACCGCGACGAGTCCTCGGTGATCTTCGCCGGCGAGCTGGCCGAGCTGGCGGCCGAGTACCCGGACCGGCTCACCCTGGTGCACTGGCTGGAGTCCGTCCAGGGTCTGCCGAGCCAGGAGCAGCTGGCTCGGTTCGCGTCGTACTTCGCCGACTTCACCGCCTTCGTCTGCGGTCCGGCGCCGTACATGAAGGCCGTGGCCGCCGCGCTCAAGGACCTGGGCTTCCCGCGGGAGCGCCGGCACCAGGAGAAGTTCGTCTCCCTGGGCGGCAACCCGTTCGGCGACGTCGAGGAGGTGCTCGCCGCGCAGCGCACGCTGGCGGAGGCCGACGATCCGGCCGAGGACATGGAGGAGGACGCCGACGCTTCCATCTCCGGGCCGGTCGCGGTCGAGGTCGAGCTGGACGGCCGGCAGTACTCCTTCGACGACTGGGACGGGCGGCAGGTCCTGCTGGAGTTTCTGGAGGCCAAGGGCGTCGAGGCGCCGTTCAGCTGCCGCGAGGGCAACTGCAGTGCGTGCGCCTGCGTCGTCCTCGAGGGCGAGGTGTCGCTGAAGCACAACGAGGTGCTGGACGAGGCCGACCTGGCCGACGGCATCCGGCTGGTCTGCCAGGCGCAGGCGCTCACCGAGAAGCTGCGGATCTCCTACAACGGCTGATCGCGGGCGTCATCTCGTCTGCTCGCGCGCCAGCAGCCCGCTGACGTGGGTGTTGAGCTCGTAGACCCGGTGATCCAGGACGTCGACCTTCGTCTCCAGCCGGGCGATGTCGCGCTTCAGGTCCTCTTTCAGCGCTCCGATGCTGGAGCGCATCGCGGCCCAGAGGGCCAGTACCGCGGCCAGGATGCCGGCCAGCGAGATCCAGGTGTCGATCGACAACGCGCTCACTCCTCCATTGTGCGCGGCAGATCACCGATGGCCAGCACGCTACGAGTCCGGCGCCGTGTCCGCGACCACCGTTCGCACGACTGTGGATAACCCGGCTTCAGTCCTCGGCAAGCGGCAGGAAGACCGACTGCTGGCGCTGGCGGGGCGGCGCGACCGAGCCGGGACCGAAGAGGCGCCGGCGCAGCGGTCTGGTGAGCGCGCCCACCGGCGCGGTGAGCACGTAGCCGTACGCCACCGCCAGCCCGGTCACCGACGGCACCAGCAGCAGGCCGGCGCCGATCAGCGCCACGGTGCTCACCATGATCACCCACGCCTGCGGCGTCCGCGGCACGACCAGGTCGCGGAAGGAGCGGAACCGGATCGTGCTCACCATGAGCAGCGCCGGGATCACGCTGATGCAGGCCGGGACCGCGATCGACGGGCCCGGCGTGGACAGGATCGGGTTGTCCAGCGCGAACACCGTGGTGATCACCACGGCCGCGGCGCCGGGGCTGGGCAGGCCGACGAAGTAGCGCTTGTCGGCCAGCGGATCGACGGTGAAGTTGAAGCGGGCCAGCCGGAAGCCGGCGCAGGCCAGCCAGAAGAACGCCACCAGCCAGGCGACGTACGGCCACTCCGGCAGCACCCAGGTGTAGACCAGGACCGCCGGCGCCAGGCCGAAGGAGATCAGGTCGGCCAGGGAGTCGAGCTGTACGCCGAAGGGCGAGGTCGCGCCGACGAGACGGGCGACGGCGCCGTCGCAGATGTCCATGACGATCGCCACCGACATCAGGATCGCCGCCCAGGTGAAGTGGCCGTCGAAGGCGAGCAGGACGGCGGAGAAGCCGGCCGCCATGTTGGCCGTGGTGAACATGCTGGGCGCGGTGACCCGCAGTCGCTCGCGGGCCGGGAGCTGACGCAGCGAGACGACCTCGGCGCCGGAGTGGGAGGCGATCCGGAAGCGCCGGCGCCGGCCCAGCAGGCGCCGGCGTCGTCGTGGCTCGGCGGCCGATCCGCTCACCGGGTGTGCCACCGGCCGAGGACGGTCTCGCCGGCGATGGTCCGCTCGCCCGCGCGCACCAGCAGGTCGACGTCCGGCGGCACGAAGACGTCCATCCGGGAGCCGAACTTCATCAGGCCGATCCGCTCGCCGGTGCGCACGGTGTCGCCGGCGGCGATCCGGGTGACCACCCGCCGCGCGACCAGGCCGACGATCTGCCGGAAGACGATCCGCCGGATCTCGCCGCCGACCTGCCGCTCGACGGTGATGTCGGAGCGCTCGTTCTCGGTCGCGCTCTCGAACCGGTACGCGGCGTGCCACTTGCCCGGGCGGTACTCGACCCCGGTCACCGTCCCGCCGTACGGTGCCCGGTTGATGTGCACGTCGAAGACCGACAGGAAGATGCTCACCTGCTGCCAGTCGCCGTCCGGCGCCACCCCGTCCTGCCCGGGGCCCGCGTGCATCACCACGCCGTCGGCCGGGGCGATGACCACGTCCCCGTCGACCGGTGTCGTGTCGACCCTGCGGTCGGGGTCGCGGAAGAACGCGACCAGCCCGGCCGGGAGGAGACTCAGCGCCAGCGCCGCTCGCCGGTGCCCGGTCGCCAGCGCGACCGCCGCGGGGACAGCGCCGATCGCCGCGGGCACCCAGGCCTCGCGGTCGATGGTCGTAGGCATCGGGGACCTCCGGCCGACTCGGGACTACGCCCGAACGGTAGTCGATCCCGGGCTACCAGCCGCGAGCCTTCCACTCCGCCAGGTGGGGGCGCTCGGCGCCGAGGGTGGAGTCGTCGCCGTGGCCGGGGTAGAACCAGGTCTCGTCGGGGAGGCGGTCGAAGAGCTTGGCGCTGACATCGGCCACCAGCGAGTCGAAGGCGGCGGAGTCGCCGAAGGTGTTGCCGACACCGCCCGGGAAGAGGCTGTCGCCGGTCCACAGATGCGGGGTGCCCTGCGGGTCGTCGTACAGCAGGGCGATGGAGCCGGGGGTGTGGCCGACCAGGTGGATCACGTCCAACCGGATGTGGCCGAACTCGACGGTGTCGCCGTCCAGGGCGCGTACGTCGACC
>CAZTHV010000242.1:0-5356 GCA_964613165.1 uncultured Marmoricola sp. | reverse complement strand
GGCCAAGCGCTTCGCCAGTGACGACTACGACATCCTGTTGATCGGTCACGAGGGCCACGAGGAGGTGGAGGGCACCGCCGGAGAGGCGCCCGACCACATCCAGCTGGTCCAGGGACCGGAGGACGTGGACAAGATCGTGGTGCGTGACCCGAGCCGGGTCGCCTGGCTCTCCCAGACCACACTGTCGGTGGACGAGACGTTGACCACCGTCGCGGCGATCCGGGAGCGGTTCCCGCAGCTGCTCGACCCGCCCAACGACGACATCTGCTACGCCACGCAGAACCGGCAGCTCGCCATCAAGGAGATCAGCGTCGACGCCGACCTGGTCATCGTGGTCGGCTCGGCGAACTCCTCCAACAGCGTCCGGCTCGCCGAGGTGGCGCTGGAGGCCGGCGCCAAGGCGGCGCACCGCGTCGACGACGCCGGTGAGATCGACCCCGCCTGGCTGGAGGGCGTCGACACCGTCAGCGTCACCTCCGGTGCCTCGGTGCCCGAGGACCTGGTCGAGGGCGTGCTCACCTTCCTGGCCGAGCACGGCTATCCCGGAGCCAAGGCGGTGCACACCGCCGAAGAGTCGCTCATCTTCGCCCTGCCGCCGGAGCTGCGCCGCGATCTGCGGGCCCGCGAGCGTGCGGGTGCCGCACCCGCCTGATGTCGCGCTATCTCGACGTCCACCCCGTCGACCCGCAGCCGCGGTCGATCGCTCAGGTGGTTGCCATCCTGCGCGACGACGGGCTGATCGCCTATCCCACCGACTCCGGATACGCGCTGGGCGTCCAGCTGGGCAATCGGGACGGCCTGCAGCGGATACGGACCATCCGACAGCTCGACGACAAGCATCACTTCACCCTGGTCTGTGCCGACTTCGGCCAGCTCGGCCAGCTCGTGCACTTCGACAACGCGGCCTTCCGCGCAGTCAAGGCGGCGACTCCGGGGCAGTACACCTTCATCCTCCCCGCGACCTCGGAGGTCCCGCGCCGGCTGCTGCACCCCAAGAAGCGGACCGTCGGCGTGCGCATCCCCGAGCATCCGGTGGTGCAGACCCTCCTGGCCGAGCTCGGCGAGCCGTTGATCTCGGCCACCTTGCTGCTCCCGGGTGAGGATCAGCCGATGACGGAGGGGTGGCTGATCCAGGACGAGCTGGGCGCTCAGCTCGACGCGGTCATCGACTGCGGCGTCTGCGGCTCGGAGCCGACCACGGTGGTGGACTTCTCCTCCGGCGCCCCGGAGATCGCCCGGTACGGCGCCGGCGACCCGTCCCGTTTCGAGTGAGTGCGCCGCCCTCGGTGGGTCAGCACCCGATGCCGGACGGCCAGCACCGCCAGGGCGAGCGCGTAGCCGGTGGCGAGTGCGCCGGCGTGGTGCGCCAGGCCCGAGATGACCGCCTGTAGGTAGCTGTCCCCGGGGGCCGCCACGGCGTCGCGGTCGAGGACGGAGACCGCCACGCTGACGCCGAGCACCAGCAGCGGCGGAAGGATGCCCACACGGAAGAAGTCGTCGGGGCGGACCGCCAGCGCGGCGCCGACGCACACCAGGACGAAGCCGATGTCGAAGATCAGGCCGAGCCGGCCGTGGACCAGGATGCTCGCCGCGGCCAGCAGCATGCAGAGGACCACACTGAGCCGGGTGACCCGGGTGCCGGACCACCGACCTTCCTCCCACAGCGTGGGTGCGCTCACCCCCTCACGGTAGGCCAGCCCGGCGCGCGGCGAGGGGAGCCACGCCGTCGTGCAGCTCGGCCGCGGTGACCGGCCGTGGCGCCACCTCGACCGGTCGCGGAGCAGCCAACGGCTCGGGGGTATCGGGGATGTCGGCGATGTCGGCGAAGTGGCGGGCGGTCACCAGGACCCGGCTCTCCAGCGAGCCCACGTGGGAGTTGAAGGCCTCCACGGTGGTGGCCAGGGAGCGGCCGAGCCTGTCCAGGTGGGCGCCGGCGGTGCCGAGTCGCTCGTACAGCTCGCGGCCCAGCTCGTGAATTTCGCGGGTCCGCTCGGCCAGCGCCTGGGTGCTCCAGCCGTGGGCGACCGTCCGCAGCAGGGCGATGAGCGTCGTCGGCGTAGCGATGACGACCTTGCGCGCGGCGGCGTGCTCGAGCAGGCCCGGCTCGGCCTCCAGGGCAGCGGAGAGGATCGACTCGGCGGGCAGGAAGAGCACCACGAACTCGGGGGTCCGCTCTTGCGAACGCCAGTAGGCCTTGCCGCTGAGCTGGTCGACGTGGCGGCGCAGCTGCCGGGCGTGCCGGGACAGGTGCGCCTGCTGCTCGTCGGGGTCGGAGGTGGCACCGGCGTCGAGGAAGGCCTCCAGGGGCACCTTGGCGTCGACCACCACGCTGGCGCCGCCGGCGAGGCGCACCACCAGGTCGGGCCGCTGCCGGCCATCGGGTCCGGCATGGGAGACCTGGGTGTGGAAGTCGACGTGCTCGACCATCCCGGCCAGCTCGACGCTGCGTCTCAGGTGCAGCTCGCCCCAGCGGCCGCGGACATGCGGCCGGCGCAGTGCCGTGCCGAGTGCCGTGGTCTCGCGGCGCAGCTCGTCGGTGGACAGCCGGACGTCCTCGACCTGCTGGCGCAGCTGGCTCTGCCAGGCCACTCGCTGGTGCTCCAGGTCGCGCATCCGCTCGTCGAGCCGGGCGAGGCCGTCGAGGACCCGGGCGTCCGCGTGCTCGGCGTGGCCGGTGGGGCCGGTGTGGAGACGGCGCCGAGCGGCGATCCAGCCGAGTGCGACGCCGCCCGCCAGGAGGGCCAGGGCGGCCATGATGAGGAGGAGTGGGGTCATGGCCGACACGCTGCCATCCACCCCCGACAGCTACGGTCGTCGGCCGGCGAGGATCCGCGGGAGCAGCGCCCGTGCCGACCGGGCGCGCAGGCAGCCCACCCAGACGCCCGCGCCGTACGCCGCGTCGTCCAGCCGGCGGGTGAGCGTCGCGCCGGAGAGGGACAGATCAGGCCGGTCGTGGAGCGCGGCCATGGCGTCGACGGCCCAGGCGACGAGGACGGCGCGACGCAGGGCGCGGCTGAAGGGCAGGGCGAGCAGCGTCAGTGGCCACCAGTGCCGGAGCAGCAGGCCCGCCTCCTGGCGCAACCCCCAGACCAGGGAGCGCACGGTCAGCGTCGTGGCGAGAGTGCCCGAGTCCGGCAGGGCCCGCCGGACCCGGCGGTGCAGAGGAAGCAGCAAGAGCGCGGCGAAGGGGACCGCCCAGCGGCGCCGGGTCAGCAGGAGGGCGGCCGCGGTGGCGACCCCGGGCGTCATGACAGCCGCGGTGACGGCGTCGGGATGGCGCAGTGCCAGGGGAGCCGCACCGGTGCCGTAGACGTACTTGCGGCCGAGCCAGCGCCGGACGGTCTGCGGCGTGTCGTGGCGCGCCACCACACCGGGGTCGTAGCGCACCTGGTGTCCGGCCTGGTGGAGGCGCCAGACGAGGTCGACGTCCTCGCCGACGAGCATCGTGGCGTCGAAGCCGCCGGCCAGTGGCGCGACCCGGCCGACCAGGCAGGCCGACGGCAGCCAGGGCACGCTCGAGCCCGGTCGCACCACGCCGGGGCGGGGCCCGACGTCGAGGGAGGAGGCCGCCGCGTCGTACCGCTCGTGCCATCGCGGCCGCGACCGGCGGCTCAGCCCACGCACCCGCGGCGCCACCAGGGCGACGCGAGCGTCGTGCAGGTGCCGGGCGAGGGCGAGCAGGTCGGCAGCCGTCACCTGGACATCGGAGTCGACGAAGGCGACCAGGGGCGTGCGGACCTGGTCGAGTCCGGCATTGCGGGCCGCGGCGGGACCCCGGTTGACCGGAAGTCGGTGATAGCCGGCGTCGTGCCGGGTGCAGGTCCGGCGGATCAGCTCGGCGACGGTGGGCGCAGACCCGTCGTCGACGACGATGACGGCCAGGTCGCGGCCGAGGGAGGTCAGTGCCCGGTCGAGCTCGTCGACGCGGTCCTTGACCGGGATGACGACGGTGAGATCCGTGGCGGGGACCGGCGCGGTGGCGGCGAGCTGGGGGTCGGCGAGGCCGGCGGCGAGGAGCCGCTCGGCGATGCGGCTGGTGCGCTCGCCAGTCACGGTGAGGACGCGTCCGTCGAAGAGGCCGGCGGCCGCGGGGGTGAGCCGCATCCTGGTGAACGGGGTCCCGCCGAGCAGCGTGCAGCCGCCGTCGAGGAGGCGGACGTCGTCGCGGACGCGTACGGCGAACCCGGCCGGCAGCCCGCCGGGCGGACCCGCGGGCTCGCTCACCAGAAGCCGCCGTCCGCGCTGACCACCGAGCCGTTGAGGACGGCGCCCTCAGGGGAGCAGGCGAAGGCGATGGCAGCGGCGAGCTCGCCGGTCGTGAGGACCCGTCCGAGCCGCTGGTGCGCGACCAGGTCGGCGCGATCGACGCCGTAGAGCCCGGCTGTGGCGTCCAGCATCGCGGTGTCGGTGGAGCCGGGGGAGACGGCGCAGGCGGTCGCGCCGGTCCCGGTGAGGTCGGCGGCGAGGCCGCGGACCATGCCGGCCACCGCCGCCTTGGCGGTGTTGTACGCCGCCAGGTGGAACATGCCGACCGACGCAGCGGCGGAGGCGATCGCGACGAAGCGACCGCGCGCCGGCTCCGGGCCGGCCAGCATCGCGGGTACGACCGCGGCCGCGGTGTTCCAGACGCCCTTGACATCCACGTCGAGCAGCGTGTCGAGATCGTCGTCGCTCGTCTCCCACAGCGACCGGCCGCCGCGGATGACGGCCGCAGCGGCGACCGCCACGTCGAGCCGGCCCCAGGTCTCGACGGCGCGGGCGACGGAACCGTCCAGCGCCGGCCGGTCGCGGACGTCGCCGACCACGGCGACCGCGCGGTCCTCGTACGGGGCGACGACGGCCTCCAGGTCCTCGCGGGTCGGCAGCGGATAGGGATCGGTCGTGCCGGCGCAGGCGTCGAACGCGACGACGCGGTAGCCGTCCGCGACCAGTCGGGCGACGGTTGCCGCGCCGATCCCACGGGCGGCGCCGGTCACCAGGGCGACGGTCATCCGGCATCTCCGTTCGTGAGCGCCACGGTGGCGTCGACGGCGTCCTGGACCATCGCCGCCAGCACCTGCCGGCCCTCCGCGGCGGTGGCGCCCGCCGGGTCGCCGAGCACCCCGTTGGCCGACACCGCGGCCACGCCGCCGGCGATCATCAGCGGGAGGATCTCCGCCAGCGAGCGCTGGTCGCCGGCGACGGCCCGGTCCAGGCGCACGGTCTCCGGTCGCAGATGCAGCATCAGCGAGGTCTCGGTCCGGCCGGCGTGGAGGTCCACCGTCTCGGTCGCGCACGCCATCCAGGCGACCGGGTGCCCCTCGTCGCGCAGCCGGGCGACCGCCGCCCGGAGCGCCGTGCCGTTGCCGCCGTGGGC
>CAZTHV010000241.1:941-5417 GCA_964613165.1 uncultured Marmoricola sp. | reverse complement strand
GCTGCGGGCTCTGCGGCAGGGCGTGCCAGCTGCCCGGGCGCAGCCGGGCCGGCACCAGGAAGTCCCGAGCGCCCTCGGGGGTCGACCGGGTGAGGGTCGGGGTCTCGATCTCGACGAAGTCGTGAGCGGCCAGCACGGCGCGGGCGGCGCGGTTGACCTCGCTGCGCAGACGGATCGCGGCTCCCGGGGCGGCGCGGCGCAGATCGAGGTAGCGGTGCTTGAGCCGGACCTCCTCCCCCACCTCCCCGCCCTTGACCGACGCCGTCTCATCGATCGGGAACGGCAGCGGTGCGGCCTCGCTGAGCACCTCGACGTCGCTGGCGATCACCTCGATCTCGCCGGTGGGCAGCTGGTCGTTGGCGTTGCCGTCGGGGCGCCGCGACACCTCGCCGGTGACCTTCAGGCAGTACTCGCTGCGCAGGTTGTGGGCCACGGCCTCGTCCCGGATGACGATCTGGACCACGCCGCTGGCCTCGCGCAGGTCGATGAAGGCCACCCCGCCGTGATCGCGCCGCCGGGCCACCCAGCCGGCGAGGGTCACGGTCTGGCCGGCATGCTCTGCACGTAGCGAGCCGGCGTCATGGGTGCGGATCACGGTCTCTCCTCTGGAGTGTTGCGGTGGGTGCGCGTGGGTCGGAAGCTGACGGTGCTCAGGATGCGCCGACGATGCGTGGGCGCAGGTCCTCCACCGGAGGCTCCCATGCGTCCGGGGCGGCGTCCATCTGGGTGCCCGAGCGGATGTCCTTGACCTGGTGCGCCAGCTGCTCGCCCGTGGGCGGGAACCAGACGTAGGGGATGCCCCGGCGCTCGGCGTAGCGGATCTGCTTGCCGAACTTCTGCGCCGACGCCGCCACCTCGGTCGGGATGCCGCGGGCACGCAGGGCGGTGGCGACCGCGTCGCTCTCGTCGCGGGTCAGCTCGTCCACGACGGCGACCAGGACGGCGCTCGGCACGGCGCGGTCGGCGGTGAGGCCGGTGCGGTGGGCCAGGGTGACCAGCAGCCGGCTCAGGCCGAGGGAGATGCCGACGCCGGGGTAGGTCGTGCGCCCGTCGCTGGCCAGCTCGTCGTACCGGCCGCCGGAGCAGATCGAGCCGAGCGACTCGAAGCCGTCCAGGCGGGTCTCGAAGACGGTGCCGGTGTAGTAGTCCAGGCCGCGGGCGATCTTGAGGTCGGCCTCGATGCGCACGCGGCCCTGTCGATCCGGGCCGGCCGACAGGCTCGCGCAGCCGCGCATCAACGCCGCCAGCTCCTCCAGGCCCTCCTCCAGCAGGTCGTGCTCGACGCCGAGCTCGCGGACCATGCCGACGAACGTGTCGTCGGGGGTGCAGATGCCGGCCAGCCGCAGGCACAGGTCGGCCTGCCGGTCGCTCAGGCCTGCCGAGGTCACCAGCTGCGCGCGGATCTCGTCCTCGGGCAGCTTGTCGAGCTTGTCGATCAGCCGCATCACCTCGTCGAGGGCGTCGCCGGTGACGCCGAGACCCTGGTAGAAGCCCTGGATCAGCTTGCGGTTGTTGACCTGCAGCCGGAAGCCGGGCAGCCCGATCGAATCGGGCCGGGCCAGCCGGGACAGTGCGTCGAGCATGACGGTGGCGATCTCGATGTCGTGGTGGAAGGGCAGCGTGTCCCGCCCGACGATGTCGATGTCGGCCTGGGTGAACTCGCGGTAGCGGCCCTCCTGCGGTCGTTCGCCGCGCCAGACTCTCTGGATCTGGTAGCGCCGGAACGGGAATTCCAGCTTGCCGGCGTGCTCCAGCACGTAGCGGGCGAACGGCACCGTGAGATCGAAGTGGAGGCCGAGCTGCCCTCCCGCGCCGTCCTCCCCGGCGTCGTGCAGGCGCCGCAGGACGTAGACCTCCTTGGAGGTGTCGCCCTTGCGCAGCAGCTGGTCGATCGGCTCGACGGCCCGGGTCTCGATGCCGGCGAACCCGTGCAGCTCGAAGGCGGCGGCGAGGGTGGCGATCACCTGCTGCTCGACGTACCGCTGGGCCGGCAACAGCTCGGGGAACCCGCTGAGCGGGCTGGGCTTCGACATCGTGGAGTCCTCAGAGTCCTCGGGTGACGCGGCCGGCCTGGCCGATCCGGCCATGGTCCGCTGCCGGCTCGTCGATCAGGTCGAGCAGGAACGGGTTGACGGCACGCTCGCGGCCGATCGAGGTCTGCTCCCCATGTCCGGGCAGCACGACGACGTCGTCGGGCAGGGTGAGCACCTTCTCGCGCAGCGAGCGCAGCATCGCCTGGTGATCGCCGCCGGGCAGGTCGGTACGCCCGATCGAGCCGGCGAAGAGCAGGTCCCCGGAGAACATCACCTCGGAGACACTCTGCTCGTCACCGGGCACGTTCCCGGGCTCGTCGTACGGCGTCCGGAAGGTCACCGAGCCCTCGGTGTGGCCGGGGGCGTGGTCCACGCGGAGCCGCAGCCCGGCAAGGCTCAGGTCCTGGCCGTCCGCCAGCTCCTCGACGCGATCCGGCTCGGTGAAGGTGTACTTCCCGCCGAGCAGCATCCCGGCCGTCTCCGGCGACATGCCCCTCATCGGGTCGGCCAGCAGGGCCCGGTCCTTGGGGTGGATCCAGGCGGTGGCGTCGTAGGCACCCGCGACCGGGGTGACCGACCACATGTGGTCGATGTGGCCGTGGGTCACCAGGACCGCGACCGGCTTGAGCCGCTGCTCGCGGACCACCTGGTCCACGCCGGCGGCAGCATCCTTGCCGGGGTCGATCACCACGCACTCGGCGCCGGGCTCGGTCGCGACCACGTAGCAGTTGGTGCCCCACGGGCCGGCGGGGAAGCCTGCGATCAGCACGGAACCCACCCTACTGGTCCGCCGGTGCGTACGATGATCCCCGCCGGGACCCGCGCAGCGGGCCACCACATGATCGAGGGGCAGTCGTGACCGAGCCGGGTACCAGCAGGACCGAACCCGTGACCGAACCCGTGACCGAATCAGGGACAGCCGTGACCGAGCCGGAGAGCCAGCAGGCCAGCGAAGCCAGTGCCTTCGGGCGCGTCGACCCGGACGGCACCGTCTATGTCCGCGTCGGCGATGCCGAGCATGTCGTCGGCCAATACCCCGAGGGTCCGCCGGAGGAGGCGCTGGCCTTCTACACCAAGCGCTACGAGGCGCTCTCCTTCGAGGTGCAGCTGCTGGAGCAGCGCATCCGCGCCGGCGCGCTGAGCCCCGACGAGGCAACGACCGCGATCGCACGGGTCGCCGACCAGCTCGTCGAGCCGCGTGCGGTCGGCGACATCACCGTGCTGCGCTCCCGTCTGGACGCGTTGAAGCCGGTGATCGGCCTGCAGCGCGAGCAGCGCCGCGAGGACCGTGCCCGCCGGCTGGAGGAGTCCCGCGCTCGCAAGCGCGCCATCGTCGAGGAGGCGGAGAAGATCGCGCGGGGCAAGGACTGGCGCAACGGCGCCAACCGGCTCCGCGACCTGCTCGCGGAGTGGAAGGAGCTCCCCCGGCTGGAGAAGTCCGCCGATGACGAGCTCTGGCACCGCTTTTCCGGGGCACGGACGTCCTACACCCGGGCGCGCAAGGCCCACTTCGCCGAGCTGGGCGAGAAGCGCGACGCCGCCCGAGTGGTCAAGGAGCGGCTCGCGAAGGAGGCCGAGTCGCTGGCCGACTCCACGGACTGGGGCCCGACCGCGGGCCGGTTCCGGACCCTGATGCAGCAGTGGAAGGCCGCCGGCCCGGCGCCGAAGGACGTCGACGACCAGCTGTGGGCGCGCTTCCGTGGAGCCCAGGACCAGTTCTTCTCCGCACGCGATGCCGCCAACGCCGCGATCGACCAGGAGTACGCCGCCAACGCCGAGGTCAAGGAGGCGCTGCTGGTCGAGGCCGAGGCGCTGCTGCCGATCACCGATCTGGAGGCCGCCAAGCGCGCGTTCCGCGGGATCGCCGAGCGCTGGGAGGCGGCCGGCAAGGTCCCCCGGGAGCAGATCAAGTCCCTGGAGGCTCGCATCCGCAAGGTCGAGCAGGCCCTCCGCGGTGCCGAGGACGCGCAGTGGCGGCGTACCGACCCGGAGAAGTCGGCGCGGGCCGACGACATGGTGACCAAGCTGCGGGACGCGATCGCCAAGCTGGAGGCCGAGCTGGAGGCCGCGCGCGCGGCCGGCGAGGACCGGCGGATCGCGCAGCTCGAGTCCGACCTGGCCTCGCGCCGCTCGTTCCTGGAGATGGCCGAGAAGACCGCCGCCGAGTTCGGCTGAGGCTCGGCGTCCCCTCTTGCGCTACTGGGCCCCGAGTCCCGCTACTGGGTGACCCGGTAGGCGTCGAAGACGCCGTCGATACCGCGGACCGCCTTGAGGATCGCGCCGAGGTGCTTGGGGTCGCCCATCTCGAAGGCGAACCGGCTCTTCGCGACCCGGTCCCGGGTGGTGGTCAGCGAGGCGGACAGGATGTTCACGTGCTGGTCGGAGAGAACCAGGGTGATGTCGGAGAGCAGCCGGGAGCGGTCCAGCGCCTCGACCATGATCT
>CAZTHV010000241.1:0-931 GCA_964613165.1 uncultured Marmoricola sp. | reverse complement strand
CGTCAAGGGCGCGACCGATGTCCTGGTGAAGCTCGCCCGCTGCTGCACCCCCGAGCCGCGGGTGACGAAGCCGAGGACGTCGTCACCGGGAACGGGGGTGCAGCAGCGGGCGAGCTTCACCAGGACATCGGTCGCGCCCTTGACGATCACCCCGGAGTCCGAGGTCGATGCCGTACGGCGCGGCCGGGTGATCGTCACCGTCTCGGCGAGATCCTCCGCCGCGGCGGCGCCACCGACGTTCTCGATGACCTTGCGCACCACCGCCTGGGCACCCAGGTTGCCCTCGCCGACGGCGGCGTACAGCGAGGAGACGTCGGTGAGGTGGAAGTCGTTGGCCACCTGGGTCAGCGACTCGTGGCTCATCACCCGCTTGAGGGAGACCCCCTCCTTGCGCATCAGCCGGGCGATCTGCTCCTTGCCGTGCTCGATCGCCTCCTCGCGCCGCTCCTTGGTGAACCAGTGCCGGATCTTGTTGCGGGCCCGCGGGGACTTCACGAAGGTCAGCCAGTCGCGGCTCGGGCCGGCGTTGGGCGCCTTGGAGGTGAAGACCTCCACCACGTCGCCGTGCTCCAGCACGGACTCGAGCGGGACCAGCCGGCCGTTGACCCGCGCGCCGATCGTGTGGTGGCCCACCTCGGTGTGGATCGCATAGGCGAAGTCCACCGGCGTCGAGCCGATCGGCAGCCCGATGACGTCGCCGCGGGGAGTGAACACGTAGACCTCGGCGGCGTTGATCTCGAAGCGCAGTGCCTCCAGGAACTCCCCGGGATCCTCGACCTCGTTCTGCCAGTCCAGCAGCTGCCGGACCCAGGCCATGTCCTGCTGGCCGCCGTCGGCCAGCGACCGGTCGGTGTCCACGCCGGCGCGCACGTTCTCCTTGTACTTCCAATGGGCGGCGACGCCGTACTCCGCCCGCCGGTGCATCGCGAAG